>CAZQXF010000154.1:0-6583 GCA_964596975.1 uncultured Thiotrichales bacterium
GTTTTCCGGATGATGAACCCGGTGAGGAACGCTATTTTTCGATACTCAGTGATCGCACCCGAGAGAAAGAGACGCAGGAAGAGCTATTGCAGCGGCAAAAGGAACTGGCCCGCATCGTTCGCATCAATACCCTCGGTGAACTTGCGTCGGGCATGGCGCACGAGTTGAATCAACCGCTGGCGGCGATTCAGAACTATATCGAGGGCTGTCAGCGCCGCATCGAAAACAGTACTTGTGAAAAATCCGATTTCCTCTTTGTGCTGGAGCAGATGGCGGCACAGATCAATCGTGCTGTCGGCACGCTGACCGAGGTTCGCTACTTTTTTCGCAAGGATGACAGCCGCATTTCCAGTGAAAACATCAACGAGGTCGTCAGCAACGCGGTGAATCTCTGGAAAACCCTTTCGATATCGCAAGGTACTGAATTTCAAATGAATCTGCAGCATGACCTGCCGCTGGTCATGGCCAACCCGGTACAGATAGAACAGGTGTTGCTGAACCTGATCCGTAACGCTGAAGAAGCTGTCACGGGGGGAGGCTGCGAGGGAAAAATTCCCGTGATCACGATCACAACGGAAAAAACAGAAGGGAATATGGTAAAAATCAGCGTGAGTGACAACGGCTCGGGTTTACCCCAAGCACTGGAGACTGACATCTGGAATCAGTTCGTCACTACCAAACAAGATGGCATGGGCATGGGGTTGCCTATTTGCCGCTCAATAATAGAAGCTCACCGTGGCCAGATGACGGCATCGGACAACGAGCGTGACGGCGGGGCTGCATTCAGTTTCACCCTGCCAGCCTACAGGCCGGAGGTGGACACTTGATTAGCCCAACCGTTTTTATCGTCGATGACGACGATGCCGTAAGAGATTCATTACGTTACCTGCTCGAATCCGAAGACCTCAGAGTCGAAGACTTTGCCAATGCCGAGGCGTTTATCGACGTCTATTCACCGTACCGGGTTGGTTGCCTGTTGCTGGATATCCGCATGCCCGGCATGAGCGGGATGGAATTGCTCGAACGGCTCGCGGAACGCAAGTTCTTCCTGCCGATCATCATCATCACCGGGCATGGGGATGTCAGTATCGCGGTGCGCTCCATCAAGACCGGCGCTTTCGATTTTGTCGAAAAACCGTTCAATACTGAAGATCTGCTGTCGCGCGTGATGGCCGGTATCGAACTGGACAAGAAATATCGGCATGAACGACTGGCCTACGACGCCGTCGAGGCACGCATAGCGAATCTGACCCCGCGTGAGAAGCAGGTATTGGACCTGGTCATCTCCGACCACTCCAACAAACAGATTGCGCAAACCCTCGGCGTCAGTATCAAGACGGTAGAGTTCCATCGTGCCCGGGTCATGGAAAAAATGCATGCCGATTCGCTACTGCATTTGTCGCAGATGGTTCGGGAAGTGTTACCCGTCAAAAAAGCAGAACCCGAAGAGGCCGTGCAGCTCGACATGGCGCACTGACGCAGCTGCAAAGATCAGCGATCACTCCTCTGGCTGATACGCCTTCAATCGCATTGTAAAGGATGTTCCTTTCTCAACGTGGGTGATCGTGACTGGCAGGTAGTTCAGTTCTGGTGCCACACACAGCGTTGTACTGCGCTTCTTGTTGCGATGGGTGACGCGGTATTCGGTACATGCATAGCTGCCCGCTGGTGTTTTCATGTCGCTGCGTTGTCCAACACGCAGAAACTCCAGGGTTTTCGAGCGGCCCCGCTCGGCAATGGTATAGCTCAAGCGTTTGCTGCCATGCCTGGCGTCCCGCATCAGGGCGATTTCCACCGAGGCACGGTCAAGCGTGTTTGCCGGGACGGAATAGTCATATTCCTTGTTCTTGTAGCGCTCATGGATTCTTCCCGGCGCGACCAGCCGGATGGTGTTCTCTTTGCTGCGGCGTCCATTGTCGTGGCGGTAGGCATATCGCTCCATCGTCAAGCGACCATGTTCGATTTTTCCCTCGCTGGTCTCGTCGATCACATCCTTGCGGAACAACGCTAGCAAACCTCTGCTGTGGGTCTGCTTGTGATATCGATAGCGTTGGTTGTCATAATGCAGACTGATATTGACATCTCCTAGCGTCAGTCCAGCCTTTTTGACCGTATAGACTGCTGTGAATGCTGGCGGCAAATCGCCGAAGCTGTTCGCCGGCATCGCAGTCATGGGCGTTGCAGTGAGTAAAAGAAGCAAGAGAAAGAAAATCCGTTTCATGTAGAAGTCTGGTCGTTGGCCTTGCAGGCATTATGGATTGGGCTAATGAATGACAGCTTAATGTCAAGGCGCTGATGTTAACACGGGCCGGCTAACCATCTTGCAGCATCGTTGGCACGCAAAGGGCTGCGGAATACCCCGGGGTTCCGCCAATTCGGTACGAAATACGGGTTAGAGATTGACAAATAGGAGTTCCACAATGGCCGGCAGATTGCTGTTGATCGTGATAATCATGCTTTCGAGTCCACTGGCGCTTGCCAACGCGCTCAAGCACCATCCATCCCCCTATCTGGCCTTGCATGGCGACGATCCTGTGGACTGGCGTCCCTGGGGCAGTGATGCGCTGGAAAAGGCGCGCAAGGAGAACAAGCTGCTGTTTGTATCGGTGGGCTACTTCTCCTGTCATTGGTGTCATGTGATGCAGCGAGAATCGTTTTCAGACAAGGATATTGCCGCGCTATTGAACCGACACTACGTGTCGATCAAGGTGGACCGGGAACTCAACCCCGCGCTCGACGGCAGGTTGATGGAATTTGTGCAGGCGACCACTGGCCGCGGTGGTTGGCCCATGAACGTATTTCTGACGCCCGATGGATACCCCATTGCCGGCATGACCTATGCTCCCCCGGCGCGTTTCATGCGGATTGTCGAAGATCTGCAGCAACGCTGGCGCGCATCACCGGATGAACTGAAGGCGGCGGCTCGTGATGTCGATCGCGTACTGGCCGAACGGCGCTCAGGCGAGAACGAGCTGCTCGAAGGGGAGCGATCGTTGCAAACGTGGAAACAGCCTTTACTCAAGGAACTGATGCGCGTGGCGGATACCCTGAAAGGCGGCTTTGGTGATCAGGCCAAGTTTCCGTCGGTGCCGCAGCTTTGGGCCTTGCTGGTGCTGGGTGAGAGCGATGAAATCAATGCGTTTCTGCGGCTTACCCTCGATACGATGGCCGCTCATGGACTTCACGATGCAGTCGGTGGCGGCTTTTTTCGCTACACCGTCGATCCGGATTGGGAAACACCACACTACGAGAAAATGCTCTACACCAACGCCATGCTGGCCATGCTCTATGCGCGTGCCGCCGAGCGTTTCGATACGCCACGCTATCGCCAGATCGCGCTGGATACCTTGCGTTTCATGGATCGGGAGATGCGTGCGCCGGGAGGTGCCTACATCGCCAGTCTATCCGCAGTCGATGACCACAATGTGGAAGGTGGGTATTACTTGTGGAGCCAGAAGCAATTGCGCCAATATCTGACGGCAGAGGAGATGGATCTGGTCAATGTCGGCTGGGCGATGGAGCGCTACGACGATGAAGAAGCCGAGGTGTTGCCGTGGCAGGTGCTTGGCACCGAGGCGCTGGCGCAACAGTTTGGACTGACCGAGAATGCCCTCAAACGCAAGATGGCTGTGATCCGCGACAAGCTGCAGCGGGCGCGCAAGGCGACTCGTGGCCTGCCACGCGACGGAAAACGCCTGGCTGCCTGGAACGGCATGGCGCTGGCGGCGCTTGCCGAACTGGCGGAAGACAAGGTAATGCGCAAGCGGGGCATGCAATTGACGAAATTTATCGCAAATAGCCTGTGGGACGAAGCTGGGCTCAAGCGTGCAGTGGACAACAAGGGGCAGTCACTGGGGCCGGGCGGGTTGGGCGATTATGCCTGGACCGCGTTCGGCCTGTTACGCTGGGCGGATGCCACGGATGATCCTGCTGCGGCGAAGTTAGGTCACCGGCTGGTACGCCAGGCATGGCGCCGTTTTCATACGCCCGAGGGTTGGCGTGAAACAGAGCAGACGTTGTTGCCGACACCACTCTATCAGCGTCATATCCCGGATGGTGCATTACCGTCGGCTGAGGCGATTCTGCTGCGGGCAACGCAGTTGAGCCTGGGCGCAAAACCCGATAAGCCGTTGCAGAAACAGCTCGACAGCGTGTTGTCGATGCCAACCCAAAGCCTGGACGAGGCGCTCTACTGGTATGGCTCACTGGTTGCGGTGGCGGTCGAACAGCAGAAAAAGTAGGCGGGAATATCATGTGTTAACGCCAACACGATGTGCGACGAAATAGAATGGCAGCATGATATTTATCATCTCGGTGATAAAAAGTCCGCCCAGCGGTTGTAGCGCCAGGCTGTTCGCTCTTTTACCCGGACGCTAACCGGAGTATATTCCGCCGCTGGGTAATAACTTGACCCGAAACCACTGCTTCGGCGGGTGTTGGAGTGGCGGTCGGTGATCGGAGAACGGAGGAAAACAATGGTCACTTTCGATTTGCTGAATGAACAGAACCACAAGATTTCAGAGCTGATCAATATACTCGATGTACTGATCCGTGATCGAGCTTCGCTGGATAACCAGGTCGTCAGCGAAATGTTTTTCCGCTTCGTCGATATCGTCAAGGAGCACCTCAGCCTCGAAGATACGTCTGTCTACACCTGTCTGATCACCCATCGCGACAGTGACATCAACAATACCGCCAAGCTTTTCATGTCCGGTGCCTCTGAAATCCGCCGCATTTTCGATAAATATGTACGGACCTGGACGCGCAAGAAGCGGCTCCATGTGGCCGACCACGACAAGTTCATCAAAGAAACAACCGAGATGTTCGATATCGTGCTGAACCGGGTTCAGGATGAGAGCGAGAAGCTCTATCCACTGCTGCGCAAGATCGAGGACTGCGGCATCCACTAGCCCGCATTTCGAGCGGGGTCAGGATCGACGCGGCGAGAAGTGGAGAACGCGGCAAACTAAAACGGGGCGCTCAAGGCGCCCCGTTTTTGTTTGCTCGATCACCGGTTCCGAAAGTGTCAGATCCCCAGTTTGGTGACTTCCAGTCCTTCCTTCAATGCGTCCAGTTGCTCCGGATCGAACAGCATCGTGCCAGGCTGAGTGACCGCGCCACTGCCGCAGGCGAGACCCTGAAGCAGTACGTCCTCCGCCGGTAGGCCATCGACCAATCCTGCCAGCAGGCCGCCGACCATCGCGTCTCCCGCGCCGACTGAGCACATCACTCGGATCTTTGGTGCGGGGGCGTAGTAGCTGTCCTCATCATTCACCAATACCGCACCATCAGCCCCCATGGAGACGCAGACATTGGCTACGCCGCCACGCTGCAGTTGCCGGGCCTGGTCGGCGATCGCCTCGACGTTGGGCAGTGCTTTACCGCTGGTGATTTCAAGTTCGTAGACATTGGGCTTGATCAGAAAAGGCTTGCTCTCCAGTGCGCTGATGAGCATGTCATCCTTGGTATCGAGAACCACCTTGGCGCCTTGATCGCGCAGTTGGGCGGCCAGTTTTGCATACATGTCCGGGGCGATGCCGGGGGGGACGGAGCCGGTCAGCACGCCATAGCCGTCGCCCGCGAGCTTGAGGAAACGACGCGTAATGGTGGTGATTTCTGCGCTGCTGATATTGGCAGGGGCGATGCCGCTGATCTTGAACTCGGTGGGTGGTCGTCGTTGCTGGATGGTACTGTTGATGCGTGTCTCACCCTCGACAGAGATGCTTTCCGGGATGATGCCTTCCAGTGCAAGCAAGTGCTTGAGCATTGCGCCGCTTTCACCGCCGAGGATGCAGCAGGTGTGGGCTTCCTTGTGCAGCTTTTTCAGTGCGCGTGAAACGTTGATGGCGTTACCGCCGGCATCGTATCGGGCATTTTTCGCCTTCGTCTTGCGAAATGGCACGAGTTCGGAGACCAGGTAGGACAGGTCGATGGCGGGGTTGAGGGCCAGCGTCGCGATGGGCTTGTTGTCTGCCATGGTTAGAATCCCAGAGAGTGTTTTTTCAGGATGAGACTGCGACCAGTCATGTTGACTGGTTTGGACAGGCCGAGTAACTCGAGCACGGTGGGTGCAATGTCGGCGAGACCTCTGCCGGTTCCCAGTTGTACCTCGCCCGCACCAATCAACAGAAAGGGCACGGGATAGGCGGTGTGTTGCGTATGCGGTTCCCCCGTCAGCGGGTCGACCATTTCGTCACAGTTTCCGTGATCTGCGGTTAACATGATACGGAATCCATGTGCTTTTGCGGCCTCGATCACGCGATACACCTGGGTATCCAGCGCCTCGACGGCCTGGATCACCGCATTGAGGTCCGCTGTATGTCCGACCATGTCGCCATTGGCGAAGTTCACCAGTACGAAGTTGTATTTCTCCGATTCAACGGCCTCGATCACGCGATCGGCGACTTTGGGTGAGCTCATTTCCGGCAATTGATCATAGGTGGCGACTTCGGGCGAGGGGATGACTTCGCGATCTTCGCCGGGGAACGGTTTCTCCCAGCCGCCATTGAAAAAGTAGGTGACGTGCGGAAATTTCTCGGTCTCAGCGCAGTGGAACTGTTTCATGCCAGCATTGCTGATGACC
>CAZQXF010000155.1:0-6573 GCA_964596975.1 uncultured Thiotrichales bacterium
AGGAGCGCGGATAATACGCGCGTCGTATTGCCAAATCAACCCTTTATCGGTTCTGCGCGTCGGCCAGTAGTTTCGGGAACTGTGGGCTGGCTGATTGTACCCTCGCGCTGTATGCAGTAGGCTCCCGACCCTTTGTGACTGACTGCGATGGATCGCGATGAATCATCCTGTTGCCAAGGGTTTGTTCTTTGCCGCGGTGCTGCTTGTTTTCCAGCGCCTCGGATGGCTCAATTACGTCCAGGCTGGCACCATCGGCGCGGTGGGTTTTTTTATCCTCACCTCTCTGTTTTATTGGCAGGCGCTGGTGGCGGGGCATCGGCAGCGTGAAGCGCTGGTGTCGTTTCTGATTGTCCTTTTTACCCTCGCATTGTTTTTCTTCGCCTCGTTCCAGATGGCGCTTCGTGACATCTTCCATGTTCAGCAAGACAATGTCGTCGTCATTGAGTCAATCTTCAATACGAATGCCGCCGAATCGGGCGAGTTCCTACGCCAGTACGGGCGCTACCTGATCAAGCATCTGCTGATTTTTGTGGTGGTGACCGCCGGGTATTTCTATTTGACGCGCCGCAAATGGCACCCCTCCGGTGCTGGCCGCAAGACTGTTATCGCCTGTTGTGTATTTACTGTGGTTACCCTGCTGTTGCATCTCAATCCTACCGTCAGGCGGACAAACCCGCTGCTGTACGTTCCGATCTACTATGCCAAGTGGACGGAAGATCTCGAGAATACGCATAAGCTGCTGTCGCAACTGGAGCGCAACAAGGCGTTCGATATGACGGCGGCGCACTATCGTGGCGGCAGTGAGCGCAATACCGTCATTTGGGTGATCGGTGAGAGTGATACGCGTCATAACTGGAGCCTTTACGGCTATCCACGCAGGACGACGCCACGGCTTGAGCAACATCCGGAGCTACTGGCCTTCACCAACGTTCGTGCGGCGGATGCCGGGACCATCATCTCCATGACCAAAATGCTGACCCCGGCCACACTGGCGCAGCCAGATTTGTGGAAACGGCAACCCAGTATATTGGCGCTGGCCAAGGCCGCTGGATACAAGGTGTTCTGGATCAGCAATCAAGGCACCGACCGGCGTGGCGTGATGTCGGTGTTCGCCACCCAGGCCGACGTGATCGTGATGACGAACCGGGGTACCTCCCGTGGTGAGAGCAGTTTCGACGAGGTGCTGTTTGCACCCTATGAGCAGGCGCTGCGTGATCCGGCAAAAAAGAAGCTCATTATCGCCCACCTCATGGGGGCGCATCCTGCTTACGATTTCCGCTACCCGGAGTCCTGGGAAAAATACACGATGGCCACTGATGACAGCGTTGCCAGGGAATTGCGTGCCCGGGGACGTGCCTTGCATGCCATCGTTTTGCGGAACCAGTATGACAATGCCATCCGCTATCAGGATCATGTCATCGCCACCTTGCTGGAGAAGGCGCAGCAGGCAGCGAACGGCCCGATGGCATGGCTCTATATCGCAGATCATGGTGAGGATGTTGCGCATCACAGTAATTTTGCCGGCCACAATCATCGTGTTGCCGAGATGTGGGAAGTGCCGATGCTGTTCTGGGCATCGCCAGAATATGATGTGAATGTGCCGTCACCTGATGTGGCCTATCAGGCGGATTATATCGACCACACGCTGCTTGGGCTGCTGAAGCTCGAAAGCCCCTATCATGACTTGGCTGCTGACCTGTTCTCTGCCAGTCGAACCCGCCTGGCGGCTACCGTCGCAAGGCAGCCCTCGCCACAGTAGCGACAGTAATCTCGGCGGCACCGTGTTTCACTAGCTCTCGTGCCAGCGAGTTCACGGTCATGCCGGTTGTCATGACGTCGTCGAGCAGCAGAATCGAGGCCGCTGGTGGCAGCTTCCCCCGTAACCGAAACACATTGCGCACATTGCTTTCACGGTCCCGCATTGTTAGCCCGAGCTGCGGTGGCGTCGCCTTGTGGCGGTAGACCAGTCCGCCTTCGACGGGAACACCGAGCTGCCGACCGACAAAGCGGGAGAGTTCGAGCGCTTGATTGAAGCCTCGCTCCCCCAGCCTGCGCCGGTGCATGGGAACCGGGATGATGAGGTCGGGGCGGGTATGCAGGGCGTGTGACAGGTAGTTGCCCAGCAATGTGCCGAGTGCGCGGGCGAGGTCGAGCTTGTGGTCGAATTTGAGTCGCTGTATCAGGTTGGCAACCGGCTGCTCGTAGAGAAACGGGCTGTAGACGGCGTTGAATGCGGGCTGAGACCGTTGGCATCGGCCACAAAGCTGTTCCCCTGCGACAGGCATGGGTTCGGCGCAGCGCATGCAGGCGTTTGTCAGCCGGGGCAGGTCGCCCTCGCAGCCGGTACACAGTGGCTGTTGCCGGGTTGTGGCGCCACATAGTACGCAGTGTTCGGGCAGCAGTCCGCCAATCCAGCCAAACAGTGACGATGGCGTTTTTCCACCTGTCCTGACCGATTTTGGGGCATCCTCGCACTGGTGGGCCTTTCTGCTAAACTTCACCTCTTTATTTTCCCGGTACTTTAGCGTCGATGCCTGAAAAGAAAATTGTGACTGCCGAGTCTGCCAGACGCACGGCCAGCATGTTCAGTTATGGCAACATCCTGTCGGTGATCATTCCCGTGTTGATCCCGTTCTGGTTTGGGGCTTCGATGTTTATTTACGCCATGAACCGGCATCATCCCAACCCTCGCGTCGGTTACTATACGCAATGGGCCGCCTACCGGTTTTATGGCTTGATTGGCCTGATCATTCCGGTTGGTACCTTTTTTCCGGCCGACATCCGTTATTACCTTGCGACTTGGGCCGTGCTGGCCGCCGTCATCATTCCCTGGGAGATCAGAGATCTGCGGCGGATCGCGCGCGAACAGTGGCAGGACACCGAGTATCAGGCATGAACACTATCAGGCACGACTGGACACGCGAGGAAATACTTCAGCTTTTCAACGAGCCGCTGAACGATCTGCTGTTCGAGGCGCAGCGGATCCATCGGCAGCATTTCGATCCCAACGAGGTGCAGGTCAGTTCGCTGCTGAGCATCAAGACCGGCGCCTGTCCTGAGGATTGCGGCTACTGCCCGCAATCCTCGCATCACCACACTGAAATCGAGCGCGAGCGGCTGTTGCCACTGGATGAGGTGCTGGAAAATGCCCGTGCCGCCAAGGCCAGTGGTGCCACCCGCTTCTGCATGGGTGCTGCCTGGCGCAACCCGACCGATACCCATCTCGACAAGATCCTGCCGATGATCGAGGGGGTCAAGGCGCTGGGCATGGAGACCTGCGTGACGCTGGGCATGCTCACCGATGCTCAGGCAGCCAAGCTCAAGGCATCGGGGCTCGACTATTACAATCACAATCTCGATACGTCACCGGAGTTCTACGGCAGCGTCATTTCCACCCGCACCTATGAAGACCGTCTCGATACACTGGGGCACGTGCGCGAGGCGGGTATCAATGTCTGCGCCGGCGGCATCATCGGTATGGGCGAATCACGCCGCGACCGCGCCGGGCTGCTGCAGCAGTTGGCGAACCTGCCAAAACATCCCGAGTCGGTACCTATCAATAACCTCGTGCAGGTCGAAGGTACGCCGCTGCATGGTGTCGAAGCGCGCGATCCGCTGGAGTTCGTGCGTACCATTGCCGTCGCGCGCATCATGATGCCGTGCTCGGTGGTGCGCTTGTCGGCGGGCCGACTGGAAATGTCGGACGAGTTGCAGGCGATGTGCTTTTTTGCTGGCGCCAACTCCATTTTTTATGGCGACAAGTTGCTCACCACTGACAATCCCGAGGCCAGTCGCGACCGCGCCCTGCTTGAGCGGCTGGGGATGCGTTTCAGCGAGGCGAAGTCGCAGACCGACAGCACGGCCACTGCCTGATTTTGCCGCGGTGAAAGATCTGCGCAAGGATCTGGAGCAGCGGCACGAACAGTCGCTCTATCGCCACCGCCGCGTTACCGAATCGCCGCAGCAACCGCAGATGCGCATCGATGGCCACGAGGTTGTCGGTTTCTGCAGTAATGATTATCTGGGGCTGGCCAACCATCCTGATATCAGCGCCGCTTTCCAGCGAGCCGTGAATGACTATGGTGTCGGTGCTGGCGCTGCGCACCTCATCAACGGCCACAGCCACTATCACCATAGGCTCGAAGAGGCGCTGGCCGAGTTCACCGGCTATCCGCGCTGCCTGCTGTTTTCCACCGGCTACATGGCCAACCTCGGTGTGCTCCAGGCAGTGGTCGGCCCGGGTGATGCCGTTTTTGCCGACCGTCTGAACCATGCTTCCTTGCTCGATGGTGCGCTGCTCTCCCGCGCCCGCTTGCGACGTTATCCGCACAACGACATCGGCGCGCTGACGCAGCGCCTGCAGTCCAGCCGAGCCGATGACCAGATCATCGTCACCGACGGCGTATTCAGCATGGATGGCGACCTCGCACCCCTGCCCGAACTTGTGCGCGTTGCCCGCCAGCATGATGCCTGGCTGATGGTCGATGACGCCCACGGTTTCGGGGTGCTCGGCGAGCAGGGTGGTGGCAGCATGCGTCACTTCGGCTTGCTGCCGGAAGATGTGCCGATCCTCGTCGGTACCCTGGGCAAGGCCTTCGGCACTGCCGGCGCTTTCGTCTGCGGTGACGAAGCGCTAATCGAATACCTCATCCAGCATGCCCGCAGCTATATCTATACCACCGCCATGCCCGCCGCCATCGCCGCTGCCACCCTTGTCAGCCTGCAACTGGTGCAACGCGAATCGTGGCGGCGTGAGCGGTTACAAGCGCTGATCCGACGTTTCCGGCAAGGCGCGCAACAATTGGGTCTGCAATTGCTCGAATCCACCACGCCGGTTCAGGGTGTTGTGCTAGGCAGTAATCAGGCCGTCGTTAACGCGAGCGAAAAACTGTTCCAGCAGGGTTTCCTCGTGACTGCCATCCGCCCACCCACCGTTCCCGCGGGCTCCGCCAGGCTGCGCGTCACCCTCTCGGCCAGCCACAGGGACGACCAGCTCGACCAGTTGTTGGATGCATTGGCGGGTATCGCGTCTGACCAAAGGCCGTAGCCAGGGCGTCTCGGTGGCGACCCTCCTCGAACAAGCTTACCGTCAGACCGACTATCGGATTCCTGCGCTCGGCATCACGCTGCGTGTCGATGAACCTGCACCAGCGCTGGATCGGTGGCTGCATCGCGAAGGCTGGCGCAGCTGGGCATTCATCTCTGCTGCCAATCCCCGATCCAAACGATCTGACGATGCCACCAATCGCCGTCAGCACCGGCACTTGCAACAGAGTATCGATGCCCTCGGGCTGCCCCGCTACGAAGCGATCGGTCAGGGGTGGGACGGACAGTGGCCGCCTGAACGCTCCTTGTTCGTTCCGGGCCTTACACAGCAACAGGCCAGTCAGCTTTGTCAGCAATACCGGCAGAACGCGGTGCTTTATGGTGAAGTTGGTAGCATGCCACGACTGCTGTGGTGCAAACACCTGGGTACGCCAATGGGCGATACAACATAAACAACCGCCAGCGTCCTCGCTGGTGGCCGCAGCCGCTTACTGCGCTCGCAGTGCCTGTAGAACACTCCGTGTGTTGGGTCGGATGTCTCGCACAGGTAGAAGCTTTCTGCGGCCTGTTCCACCAGCATACCGAGGCCGTCGCTGCTGATGCGGGCGCCCTGGTTTTTTCCCCATTGCACGAAGGCGGTTTCGCCGTCGCGGGAGTACATCATGTCGTAGCAGATGCCGCCGGGTTAGAGCAGGCCGTCGGGGATGGGTGGGATTTCTCCCTGCAGGCTGGTGGCGGTGCCGTTGATGATGATGTCGTATTGCTCGAAAGGGCCGTCGAGGCCGCTGCCGTGGGTGGGGCCGAGGTCGTTGAAGGTTTTGGCCAATGCTACGGCGCGGCTGGCGGTGCGGTTGGCGATGTGCAGGCGTTCGGGTTGGCCTTCCAGCAGTGGTTGCAGTACGCCGCGTATCGCGCCGCCGGCGCCGAGCAGCAGGATATTGGCACCGCAGAGTTTGGCCCCGAGGTTTTTCGTCAGATCGTTGAGCAGCCCGATGCCATCGGTATTGTCGCCCTTGTAGCCGGTTTGGGTGCGGATCAGCGTGTTGACTGCGCCAGCCAGTTCAGCACGCTGGCTGCGTTGTTCACTCATGGCCCAGGCCTGTTCCTTGAACGGAATGGTGATGTTCATGCCCTGGTAGCCTTCGGCGTGGAGGTTTTCCACGAAGGGGAGGAATGCGTCAGGTGGGACTTCCAGCGCCTCGTAGCTGATCGACTCGCGGGTCTGTTCGGCGAACAGGGCGTGAATGCGGGGCGACAGGCTGTGGCCGACCGGGTTGCCCAAAACGGCGTAGCGGTCCATCAGTTTTGCTGTAGCCAGCGGGCCACGTCCATGGCGTAGTAGCTGAGGATGCCGTCGGCGCCGGCGCGCTTCATGCCCAGCAGGGCTTCCATTACGCAGGCTTTTTCATTGATCCAGCCATTCTGTCCAGCGGCCTTGAGCATGGCGTATTCGCCGCTGACCTGGTAGACGAAGGTGGGCATTTCGAAGGTCTCTTTCACCCGCTGGACGATATCGAGATAAGGCAT
>CAZQXF010000156.1:0-6489 GCA_964596975.1 uncultured Thiotrichales bacterium
CGACGACTTCCTTCAGATCTGCGAAGACATCGTCAACAACCGCTATTCCAAGATCGAGATTGCCGCTTTCCTGGTGGGCTGCGCGGAGTCGGGCATGGAGCGCGATGAGATGCTCTATTTGACCCAGGCTATGGTGAAAACCGGCGAGACGCTGGATTGGGGAGAACCGCTGGTCGTCGACAAGCACTGTATCGGTGGCATCCCCGGAAATCGAACGACCATGGTGATTGTCCCGATCGTCGCCGCTCACGGCATGCTGATGCCAAAAACATCGAGTCGTGCCATCACGTCACCCGCGGGTACTGCTGATACGATGGAGGTGCTGGCACAGGTCAATCTGCCACCGGACAAGATGCGGCGTGTGGTAAAGCAACAGCGCGGTTTCATTGCCTGGGGTGGTACCGCGAATCTGGCGCCCGTCGATGATGTTCTGATCTCGGTGGAAAGGCCGCTGGCAATGGACTCGAAGGGTCAGATGGTGGCATCGATCCTGTCAAAGAAGCTTGCCGCCGGTTCGACCCACTTGCTGATCGATATCCCGGTCGGCCCCAGCGCGAAGGTGCATACGCAATCGGAGGCACTGCGGCTACGCAAACTGTTCGAGTATGTTGGTGATCGCGCCGGTCTGGAAATCGAGGTTATGATCAGTGATGGCCGGCAGCCAATCGGCAACGGGGTCGGTCCGGCGCTTGAAGCCCGGGATGTCTTGATGGTGCTGCAAAATGATCCGCTTGCGCCGATTGATCTGCGGGAAAAGGCACTGCAGATGGCGGGACGGATCCTTGAATTCGACCCGGACGTTCGCGGCGGCCAAGGTTACTATCTTGCCCGTGATCTGCTCGAGTCGGGCCGTGCGTGGGAGAAGATGCAGGCCATTATTGATGCGCAGGGCGCCAATGATCAGCCTCCCCTGCCAGCCAGCTTGCAGCACGATGTCACCGCAGCCCATGATGGTGTGGTTACCGCGATCGACAACCTGCAGATTGCCCATATCGCCCGCCTCGCTGGCGCACCGATGGACAAGGACGCCGGAGTCGATCTGAAAAAGAAACTGCACGACCGGGTTGAACAAGGTGAGCCCCTGTTCACTATTTATGCGGAATTTCCGGCTGACTTCGAGTTTGCCAAAAAGGCGGCGAAAGAAAGCAGTGGATATTCTCTGGAGGCGGTAAAATGAATCAAGCAGCAAGGCTCATGCTCGGGTTCCCGGAATACATGCGCCAAACCCAAAATCTGGCCGAAAAAGCTGGCGTCTCTTGCGTCGAAGTCGGAATACACCATTTCCCCGATGGTGAAAGTAAGATCACGCTGCCGGACAGGCTGCCTGCTGAGGTTATTTTCTGCCGCAGTCTCGACCATCCGAACAGCAAACTCGTCGAATTGATGCTCGCTGCCCGTGGTGCAAGCGCATTGGGCGCCGACACGATTTCCCTGGTTTGTCCCTATTTGTGCTACATGCGCCAGGACAAGGCCTTCCATCCCGGCGAGGTGGTCAGTCAGACCATCGTTGGCGGCTGGCTTGCAGCGCATTTCGATAATGTACTTACCGTTGATGCTCACCTGCATCGGATCAATACACTCAAAGAAGCCGTGCCCGCAAAAAACGCGGTCAACGTCACCGCGACGGGGCCAATGGCGGAATTTCTGCTACAGCGCTTCGATCGCCCGATGCTTATCGGTCCTGATAGCGAGTCCAGGCAATGGGTGGCGGCGATTGCTGCAATTGGCGATTTCGAATACGTCGTGGCCGAGAAAACAAGGCTCGGCGATCGAGAGGTGAGAATTTTGCTGCCGCAGGCGGCCTATGGTGGCAAAGACGTCGTGCTTGTCGATGATGTGGCCAGTACTGGCAAGACTCTGCTCGAAACGGCGCGTCAGCTCAGTGGCTTCAAGCCAGCCTCGGTATCGGTACTCGTTACCCACGCGCTATTGTCTGACCAGGCCGTCGAACTGTTGCGCCAGGCTGGCGTGGACAATATCTGGAGCTGCGATTCGATTCCGCATGCCACCAATGCAGTGAGCCTTGCCGGGTTGCTGGCAGCGCAGCTCGATTTTCGGGGCTGAGTCACAGCGCGCCAGCGAGAACAGCTGCGCAGGAATTATTTGCCGCCCATGTTCATGGCCAGCAGCGCGAGGACGGCAACAATAATAATTGCGACGATCACCCAGTCCAGCAGGTTCCACACCCGCGTTCGCGGCGGTGGCAGTAACGACTCCTGTCGCGCCAATTCTTCGGGGTCGAATCCGACAGCAGCGGGTATTGTCGTCTGGCTTGCTGCAAGCTCGGGGTTGTCCGCTGCGGGTTGCGCTGCCGCTGTCATCTCTGGCTCTTGCGGTTCTTCATCCCCATCGACGGCATCGATCATCGCCCTGATCTGCTCAGTATTGGCTTCTTCCAACGGCACATCAATGCCGATTTCAGCTTCTATTTTTGCCGCTGTTTCTATCGTATCGTCCGACAACAGTTCTTCATCGTCTTCATCGATGCCCAGATCTGCCTGGCTGAGGAGCACGAGCGGGTCTTCCACGGTATCGGCACCATGGGCAAGTTCGTAGTCGGGTTCCAGATCGAGGTTGATATCGCTGTCGATATCGAGCCCAAGGGAATCCATTGCATGTTCATCCGTCACGGCAGCATCCTTGCCGGGCGTGATCAATGGTTCAACGATTGGCGGGGATGTTTTTGCCTCGGTTGGGTTTTTGGTCGCTCCTTGATCGTACTCATCGGGTAACGTCTCGGCTGGTGCCACGGTTTCTGCGTCGTTGTCAGCTGAGATTGCGGGTTCGGCATCCGGGGCTGGACCCAACAAGGCAACATCTTCATCGGTTGCCGCTGCTGGCGCTGAATTGCTGACAGTCGACTGTGCGGGCCAGTTCGTAGCCTGAAACAGCGCAATCACGGTAGCGGCAAACAGCACTGCAAATACCCAGCTGAAACCCTGTGCCAGCAGCAAGCTCAGGCAAAGCAGCGCGACACCGCCAGCAATGAATACCGGGCGTGGCCGCTGGCGTGGATCGTTGATCACGACGGCCAGCACCAGTAGTGCCACCGACATGATCAGCGCCAGCGCTCCCAGTGGAAACCGATACTTCGCCAGCATATCGCTGATGTAGGCGAAATCGTTGAAGTCGGAAACCTGCTGCGCCTGGTCGAGGTTGGGCGAATAGATCGACGCCGCGATGAAATCGGCGGCAAACCAGAGAAAGGCCACGACGGTTGCATATAGCGCCCCCGCAACAAACACTGCCGTCAATGCGTGCAGCAGGCGCTGCTGTGTGTTCGCCGACTGGCTCGCCTCCCTCACCGATGCTGTGATGCCCTCACCTGCCATCACTATTTCAGCGACTCCCAACGTATCCGCGTGACCTTTTCGGTAATGACATCGAGGGCCTCGATCTGCGCCAATGCCTTGTTCATGCGACCTTCGACGACTTTATGGGTCAACATGATGATATTGACCTCGGTTTCGCCTTCAGATGGCTCTTTTTGCAGGAAGGCCTCGATACTGATTTCCTGTTCACTGAGAATGCGAGTGATTTCAGCCAGCACGCCCGGTTTATCGAGCGCTTTCATGCGCAGGTAGAAACCAGTTTCGACGTCTTCCATCGGCAGAATCGGCATTTCTTTAATGGCGGCGGTCTTGAAACCCATAACCGGCACACGATGCTCGTGATCGATGGCCATGTAACGCACCACATCGACGATATCGGCTACCACGGCCGATGCCGTGGGCAGATCGCCAGCTCCCGCACCATAGTAGAGCGTCGGCCCTACCGCATCCCCCTGTACCAGCACCGCATTCATTACGCCATCGACATTGGCAATCAAACGGCGCTCGGGAATCAGCGTTGGATGAACGCGCAGCTCGATACCCTTGTCCGTGCGGCGGGTGATGCCAAGGTGCTTGATGCGGTAGCCGAGTTCGCCGGCATACTGCACATCGAGCTGGCTGACTTTTGAAATGCCCTCGGTGTAAGTGGCGTCAAAATTCAACGGCATGCCAAATGCCAGAGAACCGAGAATCGTCAGCTTGTGGGCGGCGTCGATCCCTTCGACATCGAACGTGGGGTCGGCTTCGGCATAGCCGAGTTGCTGTGCTTCCTTGAGGACCTCGGCGAAGTCACGGCCCTTATCGCGCATTTCGGTCAGAATAAAGTTGCCGGTGCCGTTGATAATGCCCGCAATCCATTGGATGCGATTGGCCGCGAGACCTTCACGAATGGCCTTGATGATTGGAATACCGCCAGCAACGGCGGCTTCGAACCCAACCATCACCTGCTTTTCTTCTGCCCGGGCGAAGATTTCTGCGCCATGCAGCGCGATTAGCGCCTTGTTGGCGGTAACAACATGCTTGCCATTGTCGATGGCCTGCAATACCAGCTCGCGGGCTGGTGAATAACCACCAATCAGCTCGACGACGATTTCGACGTCGGGATCATTCACCACCTCGAAGGCATCAGTGGTCAAACGGACATCGTCGCCCAAGCCAAGCTGACTGGCCATGTCGAGATCCAGTGTCGCGGCAAAGTCGACTTTGATATCACGACCGGCACGACGTGCAATTTCAGCGGCATTTTTCAGCAGCACGGTAGCAGTGCCACCACCGACGGTACCCAGTCCCAGCAAACCTACTTTTACAGCGTTCAAGAATTTTCTCCTGTTCTTTTGTGTGTGTCGCAAAGCGCCGGACGGGCTTTTGCGGCACCCTCATTAACTCACAGTCTGTCAGCCCAGCAATCCATCCTTGCGGAACATCTGCCGCAGTCCCCGCAGCGCCTGGCGGGTACGGTGCTCATTTTCAATCAGGCTGAAGCGAACATGATCGTCACCATAGCGACCGAAGCCGATCCCCGGCGACACGGCCACCTTTGCTTCATTCAACAGTTTCTTGGAAAACTCCAGTGATCCCATGTCGCGGTAAGGCTCGGGGATCTGCGCCCAGACGAACATTGTCGCCTTGGGCCAGTTCACCTTCCAGCCCATCGCATCGAGCCCTTCGCACAGCACATTGCGACGCGACAGATACATATCCCGGATATCGGCAACACACTGCTGATCGCCTTCCAGCGCGGCGATGGAAGCCACCTGAATCGGCGTGAACATGCCGTAATCCAGGTACGACTTCATGCGCGCCAGCGCTTTGACCAGCTTTTGATTGCCACACATGAAGCCAACCCGCCAACCGGGCATATTGTAGCTTTTCGACAGCGAATAGAATTCGACGGCGATATCTTTCGCGCCGGGCACCTGCAGGATCGAAGGCGCTTCATACCCATCAAAAACAATCTCGGCATAGGCGATATCGTGTACCAGCCAGATCCCATGCTCCTTGCAGAAATCGACGACTCGCGCAAAGAAGTCGAGGTCGACGCATTCAGTAGTCGGATTGCCGGGATAGTTGAGAATCAGCATTTTCGGCCGTGGCCAGCTGTCTTCGACCGCCCGTTCCAGCTCGCTGAAAAAATCAGCATCCGGCGTCATCGGCAGGTAAAGAATATCGGCACCGGCTATGACACAGCCATAAGGGTGAATCGGGTAGGCCGGATTCGGTACGATGACCGCATCGCCGGGACCCAACGTGGCCAGCGCGAGATGTGCCAGGCCTTCCTTGGAGCCAATGGTGACAATCGCCTCCGTTTCCGGATCGATATCGACATCGAACTTGCGCTGGTACCAGTCGGCGATCGCCTTGCGCAGCCGCGGGATACCCCGCGACATGGAGTAGCGATGGGTGTCGGGACGCTGTGCGGCTTCGACCAGCTTGTCGACGATATGCTGTGGCGTCGGCTGGTCAGGGTTGCCCATGCCGAAGTCGATAATGTCCTCGCCTTGCGCGCGGGCTTTCGCCTTGAGTTCGTTGACAATATTGAACACATACGGTGGCAACCGCTGGATACGCGAAAAGTCCTGCATGCACAGAGCCCGATAGTGGTAAAACCCTGCACTCTAACCGCCTCGTGAATAGGCGTCAATCACTGCTCCGGCATGCTAGGATAGCCCGGGCCAGCTACGGAAAACCCTCATGAAATTCAGCGAAGATGTTGACAGCAAGCACCGGCTGATCACTGCCTATGGCAATGACTTCATTACCGTTGATGAGCAGCGGTATCATCACCCGCTCGTGCTCACCGAGACACAGCCGCCACAACGCTGGGCGCCAAGCGATATCGCCACCCTAGCCGCGGACGATCTCGATGTGCTACTGGTGGATACGCCAGACATCGTCATCATCGGTACCGGCATGAGACAGCAATTTCTCCCGCCGGCATTGCTGCATCACATCATGCAGCATGGCATCGGCTGTGAAGTCATGAACACGCCATCGGCCTGTCGTACCTGGAATATCGTCGTCGCCGAAGGGCGGCGTGTGGCGGCGGGGTTGATTGTAGGAGAGCGGTAACTACTCAGCGCCCCAGCCCGCTGCGCGGGCACACACCGAAAAGTAACGATGTTACCGATTTAGCCGTTCAGTGGCCATTTGGAAATCT
>CAZQXF010000157.1:0-6467 GCA_964596975.1 uncultured Thiotrichales bacterium
GCTGTCTGGCAGCGGCAGCAGGGGGGCGACTGTGTGCCTGTAGAGGTAGTAGCCAGAGCCAATACCGCCGACTGCTGTCAGCAAGGCGATCCATGCGATCATGGCGCCGCTGCGTGGCTTGACCGTAGCGGTATTTGCTTCGGCTTCAGCCATGCTACTGTGGTCGTCGGAATTCTCCGTTACTGAATCCGGCATATCGGCTTCAACGTCGGACGGTTTATCCTTGCTCATAATGTAAAATCTCGTTCTGTCGCCATTCAAGCAGAGCCTTGAACATGGAAGCGTCGCTAGGGTCGGCAGCGATCCAGGGATCTTGCTTGAAACCTGCTGCAACCGCAGCCTCGGCGATGCGTCCGCTGCCGGCAATCAGCGCCAGTGCGCGTGCATCGAAGTCTGGTAGTTTATCAGTCATCAGTAGAAAATTGCGCAACGTTTCGACGCTGGTGATGGTGACGACATTGGGCTGCGTATCAAGCAGCTTTGCCGCCAGTTCAGTGCGTGTCATCTGTGGTGTGCTGCGGCGATAAACTTCAAGGCGAGTGACCTCAGCGCCACGACGGGTAAGTTCGTCAGCGAGATGTGGGCGTCCACCTTCTCCGCAGAAGATGAATACCCGCGTATCGTCGAGCGCCTGCAATTCCGGCCATGCCAAAAGATCTTCGCTGGTAAAACCCTGTTGAGGATGAAATGCAACCGGGATACCTGCTTGTTCCAGCTCACTTGCGGTTCGCGAACCAATCGCTAGGCAACGGGTATCCGCCGGTAGCTGTGATACAAGTTTTCTGCCGTGTTCGACGGCATTGCGGCTGATGAATATTGCAACTGTGTGCCGTGTATTGGCACCCGGAAGCAACTCGGATGCGTATCCCCTGTCGACCGGAACAATATCGATGGCGGGCAGCGAGATTGCTTGGCCGCCGGAGGCGGTCACGAGTTCATTGAACCGTTCAGCGAGGTGCGCAGGGCGTGTGATGACAACGCGAGTTCCGGCAAGCTTACTGTTCTTTGGCGTCAACGGTTTGCCCTTTAGTAGCTGCTGCACCGAGATCTATGGTTGATGGCGTTTTGTAATAGCAGCGGAACGAAAGAAATCGGAAACTGATAATGAAAAATGTTAGCACCTTTCATTCGCTTGGGTCAGGACTCTTGGTGCTGCTCATGCTATTCGTTCTGTCACCAAGCTGGGCTGCTGAGGATGATAGGGCAGCCGCGGACGTCAGCATTGTCCCACTGTCCGATCTCTCTGCCGATCTGGCAAGGGTGGCTGCTACCGGAAAGCCGCTGATGCTGATCTTCAGTGCGGAACACTGCTTCTATTGTGAACGCTTGAAAGAGAATATCGTCAAGCCAATGCTGCGCAGCGGCGACTACGAAGACCGTGTCATCATCCGCGTCACGGAAATCGATGACTATGGCACGATCAAGGGTAAGAAGGGTGAGCCGATCGATCCGCCTGACCTGGCACGAACCTACGATGTACGGGTCACGCCGACGGTACTGATACTTGGTCCTGATGGCACCGAGGTGGCGCCACGTCAGCTGGGTATCAACAATGAAGACTACTATGGTGCCTATCTGGATGAGGCGATTGATCAGGGTTACGCGACAATACACGGGAAACCGGTGTCGGCTTCCCGTTGAGTACCACTAACGATCAGGTTTTTCCCTTGAGATAACGTCTGACCTCGGCAACGTGGCGGCGGCTGATTTCGAGAAGGTCATCGGCATCGCGCAGCACCAGCTGAAAGCGACCTTCAGGTGTTTTGTTCATGCCGACCATGTGATCACGCGACACCAGCGCGTTGCGATGAATCCGCATGAAGCGCTCGGAAAACTCCTCTTCCAGCGATTTCAAAGGTTCCTCGATCAGCACTTCGCCGTTGGCGTGGCGTACCGTCACGTATTTCTGATCGGCCTGGAAATAGTAGATATCGGGCAGAGGGATCAGTTCGAGATTGCCACGCACCCGTGCACAGATATGGGTGCGGACATTCTTTTCACCCTGGTTGAGATGCTGCAGCTGCGCCTTGTTCAGGCGCGACGCCTTTTCGATGGCACTGAGCAGTTTCTCTTCGCGGATCGGCTTCAGCAGGTAGGCGACAGCTTCGGTTTCGAACGCCTCCAGTGCATGTTCCTCGTAGGCGGTGGTGAAGATGATTGCAGGGGGTTCGTCCATCTCCGACAGATGTCTGGCCGCTTCCAGACCGTCCATGCCCGGCATGCGAATATCGAGCAGGGCGATGTCAGGCTGTTCCGTTTCAGCGCAGCGCAGCGCTTCGAGGCCGTTGAGAGCCTCCCCGCAGACCTCGAAGTCCCCTTTACCATCCAGCATGCTGGTGAGACGGTCCAGAGCGGGTTTTTCATCGTCGACGATCATTATTTTCATGTTTTCTACCTCGGTATCCTGAAGGAGACGACATAGAGGTCGTCTCTGGCGATGATATTGAGTTTGCCTTCGTCGCCGTAAGCGAGTTGCAGACGTTGGCGTATGTTTTCCTGGGCCATGCGGTTGCCCTTGTGCACACGCTGATCGGAGCGTGTGCTCAACGGATTGGCGACACGAACCTCAATGGCATCCGGCTTGTTGAGCAGGCTGATGGTCACCGTGCCCCCCTCTGTTAGCGGTTCGATGCCATGATAGAGCGCGTTTTCAACCAGTGGCTGCAACATCAATGCTGGCAGCTTGGTATACATGTCGATGTCTTCGTCGATCTCCCAGACAACGTTGAGGCGGTTGCCCAGGCGATGCTTTTCGATACTGAGATAACGCTTCGTGACCTGTAGTTCTTCCTTCAGCGTGAGCAGGTTCTTTTCGCCCAACGATACACGGAACAGATGCGCGAGATCCACGACGGCGGCCTCGGCCTGATCCGGGTTAGTGCGGGTAAGGCTGGCGATGAGATTCATGCTATTGAACAGAAAATGCGGCCTGATGCGTGCCTGTAAAGCCTGAATTCTCGCTTTGGCTTCAGCTTCGGTATTGGTTTTCCACTGGTGCTGAACATAGAAGTAGCGCAGTACCAGCGCCGTTACGATGGCGCAGATGACGAGATTTCGGATAACGAAATGGCCAGCATAGTCGGGACTGACCTGGAGATACAAAGAGCGTATCAACCACAGCGAGGCGAGTGAGAACAGCAGTGTGACCGACAAAATGATGCCATAGGTCAGCGCAATGGTACGGCGGGTGTCTTCGTCGTTCACGCGGCGATTGAAATAGCACAGAATGGCCACGGATGTGAGGGCTACCCATTGCGTGAATAGCGAGATGAGCAGCAGCCGGGCCCACAACTCCGGACCGGTGACATCCTGGGCGAGCGAGAGGATCAGGGCGAGCACTTCGGCCCCAATCATGACGAGGACAACGTTGCGCCCTTCGCAGAAGTTTGGCAGGAATCCTTCGCTGCCAAGCTCGGTATCATTTCCGGTGATAGTAGTCATAAACGTCCTGTTTAAGTCAGGATCAAAAATACCGTGGTTTGGCGCCTGAACTCAATATCGGGTGATATAATCACGTCACACTTTTCACGTTCACTCCCGAATTTCACCCGGAAAACCTCGATGACCGAGAACAAGGATAAATTATGGGGCGGTCGGTTTACTGAACCGACCGATGCCTTCGTTGAAGCATTCACTGCATCAGTGAGCTTTGATCGTCGCCTCTACCGCCAGGATATTGCTGGATCAATCGCCCATGCGACGATGTTAACGCACATCGGCCTCCTTTCCGAGGATGAGAAAAAACGCATCGTCGATGGCCTCGAAACCATTCGTGAGGAGATAGAAGCGGGCCAATTCGACTGGTCTGTCGGCCTCGAAGACGTGCACATGAATATCGAGTCGCGGCTCACTGCGTTGATCGGCGATGCGGGGAAAAAACTGCACACGGGGCGTTCCAGAAACGACCAGGTGGCTACCGACATCCGTCTCTATCTGCGTGATGAAATTGATGCGATCAAAACTGACATTCGGCGCTTGCAAGCTGGGCTGTTACAGTTGGCAGAACGCGAGGCTGATACCATCATGCCCGGGTTCACCCATCTTCAAGTCGCTCAGCCGGTCACCTTCGGCCATCACATGCTGGCGTGGTTCGAAATGCTCGATCGTGACCACGAGCGCATGCTGGACTGCCGTCGTCGCGTCAATGTTATGCCGCTCGGCAGCGCCGCGTTGGCAGGCACCAGTTACCCCCTAGACCGGGCGCTGACGGCCGAGATACTGGGCTTCGAGCGGCCCTGTCGCAATTCGCTCGATGGTGTCAGCGATCGTGACTTCGCCATCGAATTCACGGCGGCGGCCGCGCTGCTGATGACGCACTTGTCGCGCATGGCAGAAGAGCTGGTCGTGTGGGCGTCGGCGCAGTTCGATTTCATCGATATCCCCGATCGTTTCTGCACTGGTTCTTCGATCATGCCGCAAAAGAAAAATCCTGATGTGCCCGAGCTGGTGCGCGGCAAGACCGGGCGTGTCAATGGCAACCTGGTTGCTTTGCTGACGCTGATGAAAAGTCAGCCGTTGGCTTACAACAAGGATAACCAGGAAGACAAGGAACCGTTGTTCGATACGGTCGACACAGTTCGCGGCTCGTTGCGTGCATTTGCCGATATGGTACCGGCGTTGCGCGTCAAGGCTGACAATATGCTGCGTGCGGCAAGACAGGGTTTTGCCACGGCAACCGACCTGGCGGACTACCTGGTCCGCAAGGGCTTGCCATTTCGTGATGCGCATGAGGTGGTGGGTAAGGCGGTGCATCATGCTGCCGAAAAGGGCTGCGACCTCGCGGACTTGACGCTGGCGGAGCTGCAAGCGTTTTCAGCAATCATTGACGAAGATGTTTTCGATGTGTTGACGCTGGAAGGATCGGTGGCAGCTCGGAACCACCTGGGCGGTACGGCGCCCGATCAGGTCCGTTGGCAGATCAGGCAGTTGCGGCTGGAGTACAGTTTGTGAGCCGGTTTTGCGTCATCCTGGTGGCGCTGATCCTCTTGGCACAGATATCAGGATGCAGTCGCGAGCATGTGAATATCGAGGGTATCGTCAATACCTGTACCACCTGCCACGGCCCGGATGGCAAGAGCAGCGGGGCTGTTCCTTCGTTGTATGGGCTCAGTGAAGAAGAGATCGTTCGCGCCTTCGAAGATTTCGCCATGGGGAAGCGCGAGGCGACCATCATGGATCGTATCGTTGGTGCCTATTCCGATGAGGAGATTCGCGGTGTGGCGAAATATTTTGGCGATCTGTCCAAGCAGGGAAAATGATTGACCTCAAGCGCCGTCGTTTCCTCCAGGTCGGTACTGCGGCCCTCTTGGCGAGCGGGTGTAGCGCATTGCCCGAAGGCCAGAAAAATGCGGCAGCAACACGGCAGTTTCATGTCGCGATCGTTGGCGGCGGCTATGGTGGCGCAAGTACAGCGCGGTATTTGAAAGAGATCGATCCGTCCATCCAGGTCACGCTGATCGAATACAACAAGGTCTATGCGACCGCCCCTGCCAGCAACTGGGTGATTGGCGCGCTTAAGCCCTTTCCGTCGATTCTTGCCAAATACCGCAAGCTGGAAAAGCTTGGTGTCAGGATTATCCACGACTGGGTGACGGCAGTGGATGTGACGGGAAAGAACTTGCGCTTCGAAAATGGCAGCCGGCTCGGCTACGACCGTCTGGTACTGGCACCTGGTATTGCAATGGATTGGCAAGCCATTGAAGGGTATGACGAAAAAACAGCCGAAATGCTGCCTCATGGCTGGATCCCTGGCCTGCAGACCCAGGCGTTGTCGCGACAGCTCAAGGAAATGCGCAGCGGGGGTGTGTATTTGTTGTCGCGCCCGGACGCTGCGATCAGCTGTCCACAGGCGTTCTATGAGCGAGCCAGCCTGGTCGCCAACTATCTGGCCGAGCACAACCCCGCCGCTAAGCTGCTGTTGCTCGATGCCTCTTCTGACTCGGCGCTGCGCGCACATTTTGAACCCGTCTGGGAAACGCTGTTTGGCTTTGGCAAGAACCGCAGCCTGGTGGAGCTGATCTCGGGACGAGATGCACGGCTGCGCCATGTCGATGCTGTGTCGCGCGTGGTTTTCAGTGGTGCCATCGAAGAGCGGCATCGTGCCGATCTGGTCAATGTCATTCCGCCGCAGAAGGCGGGTATGCTTGCTCAGGCGGCGGGGCTTGTCGATGCTTCGGGATGGTGCCCGGTCAACCCCGCAACCGGTGAGTCGACGTTGATCCCGGGAATCCATATCGTCGGTGATGCGGCAAATACCGGATTGGGTCGGCATGCAGGATGCGCGCATCAGCTGGCCGCCTTGTGTGCCCGTACTATTGTGGAAGTTGCATCAGAGCAGCCGCCGCAACAGCAGGATGTCAGTATCGTCGATACCGTGGACAGCTTGTTGACGAAAGATGAAGGCTTCTCTCGTACCCGCAGCTACCAGCTCCGCGATGGTGTCTTCGTGCATGAACAGGACGATGATC
>CAZQXF010000158.1:0-2758 GCA_964596975.1 uncultured Thiotrichales bacterium
TACCCCCTTATTTGCGCCAACTCTGCGTTGGAAGTGCTCATTTACACTTGTAAACGCGGCTTTGGCTTCCTGCGTCGCCCTACCTCCTCCATCCTTGGAGTCGTCCGCGCTTCCGCCTTGATTTGACGCAAAACGGCGGCAATCTGAGCAGTTACGGGACTATACTGAGTAATTACTCCGAAACTTGAGTAAGTGAGCCTCAGCAGTTGTAGCGGCAGACGTTCATTCCCCGGTAGTCTTCATAGGCTTTGCCTGAATCGATCCACTCTTTGACCGCTGTGATGATGCTGGCTTGGTCGGCTGAATGATCGCGTTCGAGATGGACGCCATAGGGGTATTTGGGGCTGTCGGCGGGTTCGGCAACCACGTCACCGGCATCGACGAACAGGCTGCGTGCGGCGGGCTTGTCTGCGGTGGCGGCGAATGCCTGAGCGCCATATTGTTCGATCTGGGCGCGGGCTTGGCGGTTGAAGCCTTCCCTGGTGAGCGGGTGGCGGCGATAGTAGTCCTGTATCAACGCTTCGGCATTGTCGATTATTGCCTGGCGCAGTGCATCGACGCTGTCAGCATTCAAGTCTTCTGCGGTAACGAGGGTGTGGGGCGAGCTTTTGTCGCTGATGCGCAGTGTGGCATCGTCGACGATCTCCAGCACGCCACCGGCCAGAAGTTGCTGCCATTGCTGCTCTGTCAGAGTATCGAGTTGCTGACGTACATGGGTTGCATTCATTTTTCCGATTGTTCCGTTGGTTTGACTGATGTTGATCCTGTTTGGCTGATCTGGCGTATATTCGGTATTCACGTTCGTGATTTCAATGGGGGGTGTCATGGCTGGCGGTCAGGGTTTTATTGCCACGTCGATCGATTTTCTCGTGGCGCTGTTCATTTTGCTGGTGGGCGTTGCGCTGCTGCTTGGCTTGATCGTCTATGTCATGGATGTGACGCAGAGTCGCAATGCACTGCTGCGCAACTATCCGGTCATTGGTCATTTCCGTTATTTGTTCGAGCATCTGGGGGAATTTTTCCGCCAGTATTTTTTCGCTATGGATCGTGAGGAGCTGCCGTTCAACCGCGCGCAGCGCAGTTGGGTCTATCGCGCTTCGGAAAACAAGGATACAACTGTGGCTTTCGGCTCGACGAAGGACCTGCGCCGCGTCGGCTCGGTGCTATTCGTCAATGCCTCATTCCCTACGCTGGATCAGGATGCGGTGATTCCGCGCCCGATCGTGATCGGTCCTGATTGTGATCAGCCGTATGTCACCTCGGCGTTGTTCTGCATTTCCGGGATGAGTTATGGCGCGATTTCAAAGCCGGCGGTGCAGGCGTTGTCGGCGGGGGCGGCGCAGGCGGGGATCTGGTTGAACACGGGGGAGGGCGGTTTGTCACCGTGGCATCTGGAGGGTGGCTGTGAGCTGGTATTTCAGATCGGCACAGCAAAAAACGGGGTACGAGATCTCGAAGGCCGGCTCGACGATCGGAAACTGCGAGAGGTGGCTGCCCATGATCAAGTACGAATGTTCGAGATCAAATTGAGCCAAGGGGCAAAGCCGGGGAAGGGGGGAATCCTGCCAGGCGTGAAAGTGACGGAGGAAATTGCCAACATTCGCAATATCCGCCCGGGCAAGGATGCCATCAGCCCCAATCGCCACCTCGATATTGCCAATAATGCCGACCTGCTTGACATGATCGAGCATATCCGTGAATTGACCGGGTTGCCGGTGGGCTTCAAGGCGGTGATCAGCAGTAGCGACTGGCTGGATGATCTGTTTGGTGAGATTCTGCGGCGCGGTGTTGCGTCAGCGCCTGACTTTATCACCGTGGA
Source organism: uncultured Thiotrichales bacterium (assembly GCA_964596975.1). GTDB lineage: Bacteria > Pseudomonadota > Gammaproteobacteria > UWMA-0217 > UWMA-0217 > JALSHZ01. Next base: position 1,820 of record CAZQXF010000158.1, read on the forward strand.
CAGTGCCGATGGTGGCACCGGCGCGGCGCCATTGGCGCTGATCGACGATATGGGTCTACCGCTGCGCGAAAGCCTGCCGATGCTGGTGGACAATCTGGAATCGCATGGCTTGCGCGAGCGTATTCGTGTGATTGCGTCGGGCAAGCTGGTGACGCCCGCTGATGTCGCCTGGGCGCTGTGTCTGGGTGCCGATTTCTGCGTCTCGGCGCGGGGTTTCATGTTTGCGCTCGGCTGCATCCAGGCGTTGCAATGCAATCGCAATACCTGTCCCACGGGTATCACGACACATGATCCTGATTTGCAGAAGGGGCTGATTCCTGAAGCGAAAAAGGATCGCGTTGCCAACTATGCCATCAATCTGGTGAAGGAGGTCGACAGTATTGCCCACGCTTGCGGCGTTGCTGATCCACGCCAGCTTCAGCGCCGTCATGCGCGTGTCGTGCTGGCCAATGGGCTGTCTGTGCGACTGGATGAACTTTATACCAACCCAAGCCAGAGGCGTTGACGGCAATGCCTGCCCCGGAGCCAGTCATTACCGTTATCGTCATGCTGTTGTTGGGGCTGGGTGCGGCCTGGCTTGCCAGCCGGCGTGGCTGGCCACTGCCGACGTTGTTGATGGTGGCGGGTTTTGTCGGTTCTGAACTGCTGGTGGCAGCGGGAATCGACACCGGATTGCGCTGGTACAATTTTCGCGATCTCGTCTATTTTGTGTTATTGCCGTTGCTGGTTTATGAAACCGCGTTTCGTCTCAATGCCGATGCGCTGTGGCACACAATTGTCATCGTCATGTTGCTGGCGGTACCGCTGATGCTGCTGGAGGTGTTGATCGCGGCGGCGATGCTCTATTTTGGCATCGGAGATTCGGCTGGTTTTCCTGTGGTAGCTGCGCTGATTGCCGCTGCGCTGGCGGACGGCAAGGCAGGTGCGGAGAAGTCGGCA
>CAZQXF010000158.1:2768-6403 GCA_964596975.1 uncultured Thiotrichales bacterium
TGCGCTGATCGCCGCCGCACTGATTGCCACCAATGACCCGGCAGCCGTCGATCGCGTACTCGAAGGCAATCCCGCCACGCCGCGGACGCGCTCCATCCTGGAAGGTGAAAGCCTGTTCAACAGTATTCTGGCCTTGGTGCTGGTGTCGCTAGCGCTGCATGTCGAGAGTCAGCATGCCTCGTTGCGTGAAGGCATCAGTTTTCTCGAAGGCTTTATCTATTTTGTGCAGCTTTTTTCCGGTGGCATTTTGCTTGGCTTTGCCATTGGCCTGTCGGGCTGGGTGGTGCTGCACTTCATCCGCTCGTCGTGGTTCCGGGCGGCATTCAGTATTGTCATTGCCTATGGCAGCTGGTTTGCTGCCGAATGGCTTGCAGGTGTTTCCGGGGTGGTGGCGGCGCTGATCGCAGGATTGTTGCTCAATGCCTATGTTCAGCGTGCCGAGCCGGAGACGAAAGTCATGTTGCGCCGTTGCTGGAAAACACTGGGCAGTGGTGCCAGCATGGTACTTTTTCTGCTGTTGGGCATGTCGATCTACCTGCCGCTGCTGTTGCAGCAATGGCAGGCGGCGCTATTGGGTATTCTGGTTCTGCTGTTGGCGCGTGGACTGATGATTTTTGCAGGGCTGGGCAGCTACAACTATTTTGCTGATCGTTCACCGGTGCCAGTGCGTGAGCAGATTGCTTTGTTCTTTGGGGGCATCAAGGGAGCGGTGACGGTGGCGCTGCTGTTTACGCTTCCGGCGCATCTTCACTATGGGGATACGCTGCAGGCGATCGTCTATGCGGTGGTGATTTTCAGCCTGTTGCTGCAAGCGCCGGTGCTGCGTTACCTGCTACGTTGCGGTGTTTGCTGCGAACGGGATACGTAGCCGCTAATATTCGTCAATGCGTCGCGTCTGCTACTGTGAGACGATGCTGAATTCTTTTTTCTGATCAGTGATTCAATGACTTCAAATAACAAGATTGGCCTGTGGCAGGCTGTAGCGTTGGCCGTGGGTACGATGATCGGCGCCAGTATTTTTTCCATTTTTGGCCTGGGTGCCGAGATTGCCGGCCCGAATCTGCCCTTCGTATTCATTGTTTCTGGCATCGTCTCGCTATTGGTGGCCTATTCTTACGCCCACCTGGGCAGCCGTATCATTTCCGATGCCGGGCCCATCGAATTCATTCTCAAGGGGTTTGGTGACAACCTGATAACCGGTAGTTTGAGCTTTTTGTTCTGGTTCAGCTACGTGGTGTCGATTGCGCTGTTTGCGAAGGGGTTTGCCGGTTATCTGCTGCCTTTGCTGCACCTGCCGGTATCGGCGCTGCACACAGGATTGGCGGAAGCAGCAATTATCCTGTTGTTTACCGGGCTTGGCGCGCTTGGTTCGGCGGCGGTGGGCAAGGCAGAGTTTCTGATCGTGCTGATCAAGCTTGGAATACTCGGTCTGTTCGTTGTGCTCGGAATGGCGACGATCGACCTGCAGCGCATTACACCGGATTTCGGTGCCGCCGGAGTTGGCGATATCCTGAATGCTACGGCGGTTTTCTTTCTGTCGTACATGGGGTTCGGGCTGGTCACCAATGCCTCCGAAAACATGCGCGACCCACAGCGCAATGTGCCGCGAGCGATCTATCTGAGTATTCTGATCGTGACAGTTGTTTATGTCTCGGTGGCGGCTGTAGCAGTCGGTAACTTGCCGCTGCCGGAGCTGATCAAGGCGCAGGATAATGCGCTGGCGGTCGCTGCCAAACCGTTTCTCGGCAATCTCGGCTATTTGCTGGTGGCCATCGGTGCGCTGTTCTCGATTGCATCTGCCATCAATGCCACATTGTTTGGTGGCGCCAATGTCGCTTATGCCCTGGCGCGTGATGGAGAGTTGCCAGCCGTCTTTGAACGCAAGGTGTGGTTCGGGGCACCGGGCGGTTTGTACCTCACCTCGGCATTGGGGCTGGCTTTTTCGCTTGGGTTCAATCTCGACGGCATCGCCTCCATCACCAGTAGCGTGTTCATGGTGATCTATCTGTTTGTGCTGATTTCCCATTGGCGACTACGCCGGGAATATGGTGGCAACCCGGTGATTATCGCGGTCGGGGTTGTCGTCGTTGCAGTGGTGTTTGCGCTATTGATGCACTATCAGTGGCAAACAAACCGGGATGCTTTTTTTGGTAGTTGGTTGACGATTGCTGCGAGTCTGGTGATCGAATTGATCTACCGGGGATTCAGTCGGGAGCGTGCCTTTGTCGAGCGGGAAGTTGGGCTCTTGGCCGCGCGTAGGCGTGGTGAGCATTCAAAAAAGCGGCCTAATTTTCCTGCGGGTTGAGAAACTGCGCTTGGCCCAGTAGCTGTTCGTTGGCGATCACATAGCTGCGTCGCGAAGATGACTCATAGTAGGTGCGCGCCAGCAGTTCGGCGAGGACGCCGGTAGTCAGCAGCTGTATCGAAGCAATGACGAAGACGATGCCAGTGAGCAGTAGCGGGCGGGTGCCAATGCTTTCGCCAAGGATGAATTTCACCCAGGCGAGGTAGCCGAGGATGAGGCTGCCGAGCGCGCCGAACGCCAGCCCGATGACGCCGAAAAAATGCCCGGGCCGGGCACGAAAGCGGAGAAAGAACAAAACGGTCAACAGGTCGATGACCACCCGAAAACTGCGCCCGATACCATATTTCGATTGTCCCAGTTCGCGTGGATGGTGGGTGACTTCGGTTTCGCCAATACGTGATGGTGAAGTGACCGATGCCATCCATGCCGGAATGAATCGGTGCATCTCTCCGTATAGCCGGATGCGTCGCAGCACCGAGCCGCGAAATACTTTCAGCCCGCAGCCATAGTCATGCACGCTGACGCCAGTGACCTTGCGGATCAGCCAGTTGGCGATGCGTGATGGAATCTTGCGCATGATCAACGGATCTTGGCGGTGTACCCGCCAGCCGGCCAGCAGATCGAGTTCCCGGGCTTCGAGTTCGGCCACCATGCGTGGAATGTCTGCGGGGTCGTCCTGCAGGTCGCCGTCGAGCATCACGATGATGTCGCCGCCGGCGTGATCGATGCCAGCCTGCAACGCATCGGTTTTGCCGAAATGGCGGGTCAGGGCAATGATTCGTACATGGGGGCCGGCGCTATCGGCTGCTGTCTGCGCGCGGGCGAGCGTGTCGTCCGTGCTGCCGTCGTCCACCAGGATCAGCTCCCAGGGGTGGGTGAAACTCGCCAGTGCTTCGTGGATGCGCTGTAGCAGCAGCTCAACCACCTCGGCCTCATTTTGCAGTGGGATGATCAGGGAAACTGTCGCGGTGTCGGCTGCTGGCATGGGAGGCTGTGCTGTAACTAGTCAGTAAGTAGAAAAATAAAATCGTAACTGTTCTGATTGCCGCTGAAACGCGTCAGATCAAGGCGGGAAATATGAGTTTACATGGGTAAATGACCATTTTCCAAAGCTTCCGCATCCTGATCACGCCCCTCACCTGCATCCCTGTAGGCGACGCAGAGATGGCGCGTTTCCGTGGTGAGCTTCCAAGTAATTTTCCACCAAACCGATCGCGTGGCAGCTTCGCTTCCCCCCTTTGCCCGCCCGAGCATCGCCGGCGCAGCCGGGAGCACCCCGAAGGGGCAGGCCATGGATGGCCTGCGTCGGCCGTCACGAAGGGACGTGTCG
>CAZQXF010000159.1:0-6369 GCA_964596975.1 uncultured Thiotrichales bacterium
ATATGGTGTCGGTACCATATTGGTAGGCGGTGCCCGCAAGCAAGAGCGCCGACCGGGGAAGCGACTGTTCTCGTGCTTTGATGATGCGCGACATCGATGGTGAAAAGTCAGTGCGCCTGATCAGTCCGCGTTCATCGAGTAACTTGATGGTATCGACCGGAATTGTCCACGCTGGAAATTCGCTGGTGAGCCGCTGCTGCGGAAAAGCGACATCCAGTAGTGACAGTAAGTGATACGAGCAATTTTCGCTGGCGAAATAGTAGTCGTACCAGACGATCAGCATTTCATAGCTGTGGCGTATGATCGCGTCGATCTGTGGCTGGGTCAGTTCAAGCGGGAACTCCCATATATCACGGTTGTCGATCTGGCCATATTCACGCAGCTTGATATGGTAGGGGAGAATACGGAATTTTCCTTTGAAGCCGCCATTGATGCCTCGAACGGCGTAGCTTAAGGCGTTGGTTCCGGGTGGAATCTCGGCTGCAAAATTGATGCTCATGTTGAGCATTCGGGTCTCGGAATCCTGGTTCCGATGGTCGATGCGTAACAGGGTATGGCCAAAAGCGGAAGATGGGCTGTTGGGGTGGGCGGATGGAAAAACCACAGTGAGTTGCTCGGCCTTCAAAAACGTTTTGTAACGTTCAAATTCCGGACAGTCCTGTTTGGGGATGTTGGCCGCGGTCTCGCCCAAGGCTGTTTCCAGCCAGTGGCGGCGGGCAACGAATCGACAATAGGGTGTCAGGCGCATTGGCGGCCTGGGTTTGGTCGAGAAGAATGCCGCCAGTGTTGCTTCCAGCTCTTGCTGTGGATTCGTTTTTCCGTGTGCAGAGAAAAAGAACCACGGGGCATCGACCTGACTCTCCATTTGGCCGGTCAGGGTCGGTTGGTAGTGGACAAGTGCTTGCCACATCGGCGTATTAGCCAAGTCGAGCGTGCGAGCCTGCTTGATCAGTTGTTGCAGCGCATTGTTTTCAGCTGCAAGTGCGATGCTGACGGCCTCGTCATAGCTGCTATCGGGTAGTGCGGTTCTATCAGCTGCAGCGACCAGGGCTGGGCATACGGCAATCAGCAACCAGAGCCAGATTCGGATTTTGTCCATTCGGATCATGTACAACAAAAAGAAGACCCGCCAGCAGGCGGGTCTTCTTTTTTACCAAGGGTTGAGAGTCGCTTATTGTGAAGCGTAGCGAGCCAAGGTTGCGTCACTACCCAGTGCGCGATCCAGAGAGGCGAGTACATCACCAGCGTCTGTGTTACTGGCAAACAGCTCGTCGTAACGTGACTGGGTGAGCCGCTCGAAAGCTGGCATGTCGCGTTCTTCAACGCCGATCAGGTAGGCAAGTGCGGTCAGATGATCGCCATGACCTTTGGCGGCGTCGCTGGAGATGCGGTCCATGTTGGATGCCACGAAGATCTTCTTGGCTTGCTCGCGTTCCACCGTCTTGGTAGGGTCGCAGCCCATCAATCCGTCACCCGTAGTCATAAAGAATGTATTGGGTATCAGGATATTGTTGAGAATTGCAGCAACAATGTTTGCGCCTTTGCCACTTTTGCCTTTCATGATTTCGGCGCCGATGCCGCAGCCGGGTCCGGTTTCCGTGGCCTGAACGCTGGTTGTTGCTGAAATTGCGAGTGCCACAGCCAGTACAATAGATTTTTTCACGCTAATTCTCCTTGAAGATTATTGACTGACATACTTGGCGAGGCCGGGTTCGGCCAGCAGCGCCTTGTCCAGGCTGGCCAGCCAGGCTTGTGAGTCAATCGCGTTGGCACCAAAAAGGGCGTCGTAACGCGCTTGCGCCACCGCGAAAAATGCCGGCTGATCCTGTTCCTCGATCTCCATTAACTGTGCCAAAGAGCGGAGGTGATCGCCTCCACCGCGCGCAGCATCGCGTGCAATGTTATCGAGATTGTTGGCAACGTATAGATTGCGCTGGTATTGGGCGGTAACCACGCCGTTGGGGTTACAGCCTAAGCTGTCAAAGGTAAGACCAAACCACTGATTAATTGAAGTCCCGTTTGTTGTTGCTGCCAGTACATGAGCGGCCAAACCACTTTGGCCTGCCCAGATCTGCTGTCCCAGCCCACAACCGGCCCCACTATCGGCGGCAGAGATGACGGGAAAGGACAGAAGACCAGGCAGCAGGATTGCTGCGAGATGTTTTTTCATTATTGACGTCCTGTGTTCTATTAGAATGCGCTCACGGTTATAGGTGAGCGACAGATTGCTGTCAAGAGGGAGGCGCGGGTTGAGACGAGGGCTGGAGTTCTTTTTTTCGCAACAAATCAGAAGGTTATCTGTTCTCCTGTTGGCTGTGGTGCTGGTGGCGTACATCGAAGGGTGTTCTGCGCTCTTCTTCGTACCAGACAAGAAACTGGTGCTGACGCCGGCACGGGTCGGGCTTGACTACCAAGCCGTTTCGGTCAAAACGGAAGATGGCTTGATGCTCGACGGGTGGCTGTTGCCGGGAAAGGCGCCTGTTAAAGGAACGGTTGTGTTTCTCCATGGCAATGCACAGAACATCAGCTACCATCTTGCCAGTGTGCACTGGTTGCCAGCCGAGCACTACAACGTTTTTCTCTATGACTATCGCGGTTTTGGACGCTCACAGGGGCGGGCGACGATAGCCAACACCATCGACGATTATGCGGCGGTCATGCGGCAACTGGAATCGATTGTCTCTCCCGAGGCGCAGCGTTATATCGTTTTTGGTCAAAGCCTGGGTGGCGCCATCGCCATTGCAGCGGTGGCGAAATACAAGGATCAATTTCCTGTTCGTGCAGTCGTGGCCGACAGTGCCTTCGCAGGCTTCCGCATGATTGCTCGTGAAAAGTTACACGAGGTCACCTTGACCCGGCCTTTCAGTAACATGCTGGCCCACACTTTTTCCGCCGACCCCGACCTGCTGCAGGCGGTCAAAACCTTGTCGCCGATCCCCCTGTTATTACTTCATGGGGCCGATGACAGAATCGTACCACCTCATCATAGTCGCCTCTTATTCGCGGCCGCCAGGCAACCGAAGCAGTTGTGGTTGGAACCGGAAGCGGGGCATATTCTGGCCTTGACGCATCCCGCTCTGCGGCAGCGGTTTCTCTCCTATCTGGATTCGGTTATCGAGCGCTGAACCGGCAGGGGTGAAGCTAAGACTTTTTCGTTCAGAAATTTATGGCAGGATATTTGGTTCCGTAAGGGTGAAAGTCAGCGCTCGCTGATTGGCTTGATGGTGCCATCAGCCGGTGAATGCTTCGTCTGAGGCAAGGTATGCCAGCTCTTCGGTGGTGCTGGCTCGACCGAGAATAGCGTTGCGATGCGGGAAGCGCCCGAAGCGGCGGATCAGTTCTCGGTGATGCTCGGCAAAACGCAGATTGCTATCGAGGCCGGCCATGCCAAAGCGGCGCACGGCTTCGTCCTGGTCGGCGAGGTTTTCGCTGTGCATCAGCGGCATGTAGAGGAACGCTCGTCGTTCTGCTGGCAGGTGCTGGTCCAATCCCTCGGCAATGGCATGGCGAGCAATCGCAACGGCCTGTTGTTCTGTCGAAAAACTCATGGCTTCGCCGCGAAACATATTGAGCGGGAACTGGTCGAGGGCGATCGCCAGTGCGAGACAACCTTCGCCATCGCGCTTCCAGTGATCGAGCGCGCCGTCCCGTGCCTGTCGCCAGGTGGGTTCAAAACGGGCCTTGATGAGGGCATCCATCTCGGGCGTCGATTTGAACCAGAAGGCGCGGTTCTCATCGGCATACCAGAATTCGAGAATGTCGTTGGGCTGAATTGTCATAATTGTCGATCAACTCGAAAAAGTGGCGATAAATGAAGGGTGTACTTTGATATGTTGCAATGCATTCTGTAACAGAGTCTTGCCTGGCTCGGTGACATGCCAGGTTGAGGCGCCGGATGGGTGGGGTAGCGGAATGACATCGCTGCTGTGATCGTCGATGGTAATCGTGTGCTGCTGGCCGATGACGTCAAGCAAGGTCCGGCATTCGAGAAATTGACTGATGGCGAGTTTGCCGACAGGAATAATGAGTGCCGGTTGTAAAATGGCCAGCTCACTATTCAGCCAGCGGGCGCAGCGCCTGATTTCATCTGCATTGGGCACGCGATCGCCGCCACGTGGTTTTTTGCCCGGAAAACAGCGGCAGACGGCGCTCATATAGACCTTCTGGCGAAATGCCTGCTCATCTGCACCGATGCTGGAAAACCAGCGAAACAGGGTCTTTCCCGCGGTCCAGGCAAAAGGGCGGTGTGCCACGATTTCACGTTCCCCTGGTGCCTGTCCGACCAGCAGTATCGACGCTGCGACGGGCTCACCATGCACTGGCGGGCCGTGCATCGCTGGACAGGCGCGGCAATCAACGAGCTGTTGCTGCAATGCGCGTAACTCTCGCGATATCTTGTCCTGGCGAGGCAAACTGAAAGCCTCAGTTTTTTATTGCCGAATCGGCATTCTTGGCCGCCTTTTCGATGATTTTCAGCTGCGGCAAGGCAAACGCTGTTGAGCGTCCAGACTGTTCCAGCCGGTTCAGTAAATTGCTGGCGTCGTCGAGAATCACTGCCGCTTGTTCGGGCGAAAACAGTTCCATGGCCTGTTCCAGCAGCGCAACATGTGCGCTGAGCAGGGTTGCAGCCAGTTCCTCCGGCGCAATGGGGGAAGTTTCACTCAACAGATCGGCTACCAGCGGATTTTCCAGCAGTGCATAGTGCATGGCGCGCGCATTGTCTTCCTCTTCCAGCGTGCCGAGGGCGGCCGGGTCGTTCTCCGCGTTCTTGTAGATCGCCTGCATCATCGGTGCCATCAACCGCTGAATGGCGTCGTGAATGGGGTCGAGATCACCCGGCAGCACCGCACTCGCCTCGAAAGCTTCATCAAGGCGTGATTTCAGGTCGAGCACATCTTGCGTCTCGGCCTGGGGTTTGAGGGCAAGAATATCCTCCACCAGCTTCTCGAACGAGGCGATGAAATCGTGATAGGCCTGCTCATCCGCCTGCCTCGCCGCCTCCACGCTCTCGGCGGTGACGCTATCGAAATCGTCGAACAGGGGATTGTTGTGTTTGCGTTGTTGCTGGCGCTCGCGGGCACCGGGCTTGGCGCTGAACTGGATGCTCATAGTCGGTAACAGTGGTGGTTCAGAATGGACCGTAGTGTACACGTCTTCGCTGCAATGCAGCATGCGAGGTGACCACTGGCGCTGGAATCAGTTCATTGTTGTCGTATCAGTGTGCAGGTATACACGCCCCGGATGAGGAGGGAGCCGCTGATCCCGTGCGAGGTCATCCGCCTCATGGTCAACCTGCTGCTGGCGCCCGACAGCCACGTACTCACCCTGGATGGGATCATCAACTGCTGCACTGGGCGATGCTGCGCCGGGCTGGGAGTGATCTTCTGTGGTAGCTATTCCAGTGCTGTGCCACAATATAAAATATATGGCACGTAGAGGTATTGTATGGCACATACTGACAGTGAAATCCAGATCGGCGCGCAGGGCCGGGTGGTGATCCCTGCGCATCTGCGCAAGGCTCTCGGCTTCAAGCCGGGTGATCGTCTGGTGGCGCGTCAGGTGGGGGAAAGCCTGGTGTTGGAGCGGCGCGAGGCTATAGAGAAGCGGTTGCAGGCGCGTTTTGGCCATATTCCCCGCGAGGTCAGCCTGGTGGACGAATTGATCAGCGAGCGACGGGCTGAAGCCGCGAGGGAGGAGCGCGAGTCTTGAGCCCGGTCCTTGATGCTTCTGCGCTGCTGGCGTTTCTGCATAACGAGCCAGGCGCGGACAAGGTCTCCGCAGTGCTCGATGGGGCGCGGGTTTCGACCGTCAATTGGTCGGAGGTGTTGCAAAAATCATTACGCCGGCAGGTGGTGGTCGATGGCATGCAGGGGGAGTTTGTCGATGTCGGCGTCGTGTTCGAGCCGTTTACCGCTGAACAGGCGGAAAAGGCTGCGCGGCTATGGGCAGAGGTGCGCGGACTGGGGCTTTCTCTGGCGGATCGGGCCTGTCTGGCCCTCGCCAGTGAGTTGGATGCCACGGTGTTCACGGCGGACAGAGCCTGGTCGTCGCTGGACCTGGGCATCGATATCCACTTGATTCGCTAGGGAATGGGCATGTGAAAGAAGACATCCGAAGCCGCTTTTGAGACCGTCATCGAAGATGTCCTGCTGGCCCAGACATCCGGGGAAGGCGTCAGTCGTAACTATCTGGTGGAGCGCTCGACCGGCAGTTGCTGAATACGATCCACCAGTTCGATCACCGCCAGGGCGTAGCGCAAAAGATCGATGAAGATTCCCGCCAATTGGCCGAGGCGCTCCAACCACCGCTAAGATCGCAGTCAGGGTTTAGGAGGAATTCATGTCTGACCTGAAAATTGACAAAGAAGCT
>CAZQXF010000160.1:0-5747 GCA_964596975.1 uncultured Thiotrichales bacterium
CAGCGGTCTCCAAAACCGCAGGTTGGGGGTTCGAGTCCCTCCTGGCCTGCCATTATTTATTGATGGCAGCACAACGATCGACATCTGCAAAGAGTCTATGTCCAAAGATAACAAAGAACCCGTTTCGTCCCCGCTGGATAAGTTGAAGCTTGCTGCTGCGCTTGGCTTGGTCGCTATTGGAATAGCGGGTTTCTATTACTTTTCCGAAGGCTCCAATCTTTATCGTGTGCTGGGGATGCTTGCGCTCTTTGGGGCGGCGGTAGGGCTTTTTGTCACTACCGCAAAAGGGCAGGCCTTGCTCTCGTTCATGCGTGGTGCGCGTACCGAGGTGCGCAAGATGGTCTGGCCTACACGCCAGGAAGCGCTGCAGACAACGTTGATCGTGATGGTGCTGGTCGTCATCGTGGGTATTTTTCTCTGGCTCGTCGATATGTTTCTCGGTTGGGGAGTCAGCCAAGTGATTGGGGGAGCCTGACATGGCCCTGCGTTGGTATGTAGTGCATGCCTATTCCGGCTTCGAGTTGCAGGTGAAACGTTCGCTTGAAGAGCGTATCAAGCGCTACGGCATGGAAGATTATTTTGGCGATATTCTTGTTCCCACGGAAGAAGTCGTCGAAATGCGTGATGGCCAGAAGCGCCGCAGCGAGCGCAAGTTCTTTCCGGGCTATGTGCTGGTGCAGATGGAAATGAATGAGGACACTTGGCACCTCGTCAAGGATGCGCCCAAGGTGCTGGGCTTTATTGGTGGTACCAGTGACAAGCCGGCGCCCATTACGGAAAAAGAAGTCGATGTCATTCTGAATCGTGTTCAGGAAGGCGTCGAAAAGCCGCGGCCCAAGGTGTTGTTTGATGTCGGTGAGGTTGTGCGTGTCATTGATGGGCCGTTTAACGACTTCAATGCGGTGATTGAGGAAGTCAACTACGACAAGAGTCGGCTGTTGGCGGCGGTACAGATTTTTGGAAGATCCACGCCGGTTGAGCTGGAATTCCATCAGGTCGAGAAAACCTGACGCTTTTTTCACGATCGGGGAGCTCTAAGCCTATAACAGGTATTGGGCGTTCGCACCCGTAACAGGAGTAATGTATGGCAAAGAAGATTGAGGCCTATATCAAGCTGCAGGTGCCTGCAGGCGAAGCGAATCCCAGTCCCCCGGTCGGTCCGGCCTTGGGTCAGCATGGTGTCAATATCATGGAATTCTGCAAGGCGTTCAACGCCAAAACGCAGAAAGTCGAAAAGGGGTTGCCGATTCCAGTCGTCATCACCGTTTTCAATGACAAGAGTTTCACCTTTGTCACCAAGACGCCGCCTGCTTCAATACTGTTGAAAAAGGCTGCTGGCATCAAGAGTGGTAGTGCTGTGCCCAATATGAACAAGGTGGGTAAAGTGACGCGTGAGCAGCTCGAAGAGATCGCCAAGACCAAGGAGCCTGATCTGACCGCTGCCGACATGGATGCCGCGGTGCGCACCATTGCGGGTACGGCAAGAAGCATGGGTCTTGAAGTCGAGGGGGTGGTTTAAATGGCTAAGCTCAGCAAACGAATGAAGGCTGCTCGCGAAAAGATCGATCCTGAGAAGCAGTATGAGGCGCCGGCGGCGCTCAAGCTCGTCAAGGATACTGCTACGGCGAAATTTGTCGAGTCTGTCGATGTCGCCATCAATCTGGGGGTCGATCCGCGGAAATCCGACCAGGTTGTACGTGGTGCGACCGTTTTGCCCAAAGGCACCGGACAAACAGTCAGGGTTGCCGTTTTTGCTCAGGGTGACAATGCTGATAAGGCGAAGGCGGCAGGCGCGGATATCGTCGGCTTCGATGATCTCGCCGAGGAAGTCAAGAAAGGCAATATGGATTTTGACGTTGTGATCGCGACTCCCGATGCAATGCGCGTCGTCGGTCAACTGGGTCAGATTCTCGGTCCGCGAGGGCTGATGCCGAATCCAAAAGTTGGAACAGTGACGGCCGACGTCGAGACGGCGGTCAATAATGCCAAGGCGGGGCAGGTGCGCTATCGCACCGACAAGGCAGGCATTATTCACTGCACTATCGGTAAGGTGGATTTTGCCGAGGCTGATCTTGAGGAAAACCTCAACGCGCTGCTGGCTGATCTGATCAAGCTCAAGCCGGCATCCGCAAAAGGCATTTATGTGCAGAAGGTTTCGGTTGCGTCCACGATGGGACCATCCGTAGCCGTCGACAAAGGTACGCTCGCGATCTGATGATTGGTTGCGATACCCGCATGCCCCGCCTGTCGGGGCTTGTGGTGGCAGAACTTTGATCCGTCGCAAGGATGTGGCGGTCATCGAAGACCGCAGGTGTCAGGCGAGACCTGGCTTAATGGGTGGTACCCGGCCTGCGCAGATGGTGTAACCCGGGTTGAACCTGCCACGGGAACACCGATGGTGTCAGTGCTTTGGTGCTGATGTTTGTGAACCGTGGTAGGCCCAGGTGGCCTCCACAAGAGGAGAGCTGATCGTGGCTTTAAATCTCGAAGGCAAAAAGAAAGTTGTTGCTGAGGTTGCTGCGGTGGCTGCTGAAGCCCATTCCGCGATTGCAGCAGAGTATCGCGGTTTGGTCGTGGGAGATATCACTGAGTTGCGTGCCAAGGCGCGTGAGTCTGGTGTCTACCTGCGAGTGGTGAAAAACACGCTTGCGCGTCGTGCTGTGGAAGGAACAGAGTTTGAGTGCATGCAGGAAGGATTTGTTGGTCCTTTGATGCTTGCGTTTTCTCTGGAAGATCCCGGCTCGGCTGCTCGGTTGCTGAAGGATTTCGCCAAGGAGCACGAAGCTCTGAAGGTGAAGATGATCGCCTTGGGTGGTCAGATCCATGATGGTTCCGAGCTGGCGCGTTTCGCAAGTCTGCCGACGAAAGATCAGGCTATCAGCATGCTGATGTCTGTGATGAAGGCGCCGGTAGAGAAGCTGACCAGGACGATCAACGAAGTGCCCGGCAAGCTTGTGCGCACAGTAGCTGCAATACGTGACCAGAAAGAATCTGCCGCCTGATTGTCAGGCTGGTTTAACCCGTTAGATATTTGAATTTTAGGAGATTAACAATGGCTGTTTCCAAAGAAGACATTCTTGACGCAATTGCGGAAATGTCGGTAATGGATGTCGTCGATCTGATTTCGGCGATGGAAGAAAAATTTGGTGTTTCTGCTGCTGCGGCCGTCGCCGCCATGCCTGCCGCTGGTGCTGGTGGTGACGAAGGTGCTGCAGAAGCGAAGGATGAGTTTGATGTTGTCATGACCAGCTTTGGTAGCAGCAAGGTTGGCGTCATCAAGGTTGTCCGTGCCGCTACTGGTCTGGGGCTGAAAGAAGCCAAAGACATGGTTGAAGGTGTGCCTTCCACGATCAAGGAAGGTGTCACCAAGGACGAAGCCGAGGAGCTCAAGAAGCAACTCGAAGAAGCTGGCGCAACTGTAGAGCTCAAGTAACCCTGAGGTTGCTGACTCATAGTCGTCGGTTTTTCCGATCAGGCTGACAGCCTTCACGGCTGTCGGCCTTTTTCTGTTTCCCCTGCGTGGTCAGTGCGCGAATTCTGGCACCTGATAGAGAAGAGGTTTGATAATGGCATATAGCTTTACGGAGAAGAAACGTATTCGTAAGGATTTTGGTAAACGCCCCACAGTTTTGGGCGTTCCGTTCCTTCTTTCCACGCAGTTGGACTCTTTTCGTCAGTTTTTGCAGACCGATGTTCCGCTGGATAAGCGTAGAGACAGCGGTTTGCATGGCGCTTTCAATTCTGTGTTCCCGATCGTCAGCTACTCAGGCTATGTGCAGCTGGAGTATGTCGACTATCGCATGGGGCCGCCGGTATTCGATATCAATGAATGCCGTCTGCGTGGTGCCACTTATGCTGCCCCGCTGCGGGTGACGTTGCGTCTCGTGATTTATGACAAGGACGCGCCTGCTGGCAAGAAGGTCGTCAAGGATGTGAAAGAGCAGGAAGTCTACATGGGCGAGATGCCCCTGATGACCGATACCGGCACTTTTATTATCAATGGTACTGAGCGTGTCATTGTTTCCCAGTTGCATCGTTCACCGGGGGTGTTCTTCGACCACGACAAGGGCAAGACGCACTCCTCCGGTAAATTGTTGTTCAACGCGCGGGTTATTCCTTATCGTGGCTCCTGGCTCGATTTCGAGTTCGATCCCAAGGATTGTGTGTTCGTGCGTATCGACCGTCGGCGGAAGCTGCCGGCCACCATTCTGCTGCGTGCGCTGGGTTACGAGAACGAAGAAATTCTGGCAACGTTCTACGATTTTCAGAAAGTCAATCTGAAGGGTCCTGATGACTACGAGATCGAAATCGATCCGCAGGATCTGAAAGGCGAGCAGGCTGCCTTTGATATCAAGATCAATGGTAAAAGGTTGGTTGAATCCGGTAAGCGCATCACTGTGCGCCACATCAAGGCCCTGGAAAAGGCTGGCATCAAATCATTCCCCGTGCCGCGTGAATACCTTGCAACCAAGGTACTCGCCAAGGATGTTGTCGACACCGATACCGGCGAAGTCGTAGCACATGCCAATGACGAGCTGACTGATGAAGTGCTGGAAGCACTGGAAAAGGCGGGCATCAAGAGCGTTGAAGTGCTGTTTATCAACGAGGTCGATCGAGGCCCGTATATTTCCCAGACATTGCAGATAGATCCAACGCGTTCCCAGCTGGAGGCGCAGGTGGAGATCTACCGCATGATGCGTCCGGGCGAGCCGCCAACCAAGGAAGCCGCCCAGCAGTTGTTCGAGAACCTGTTCTTCAATCCGGATCGCTACGATCTGTCCGATGTCGGACGGATGAAGTTCAACCGGCGCATCGGTCGCGAGGAGTCGACCGGTTCCGGTGTGTTGGACAAGGAAGACATTCTCGCGGTACTCAAAGTGCTGATCGATATCCGCAACGGCAAGGGCGTCGTCGATGATATCGACCACCTTGGAAATCGTCGCGTCAGAAGTGTTGGCGAGATGGCGGAAAACCAGTTCCGCGTCGGGCTGGTCAGGGTCGAGCGTGCGGTCAAAGAGCGGCTCTCAATGGCTGAGAGTGAAGGCTTGATGCCACAGCAGTTGATCAATGCCAAGCCAGTTGTTGCAGCAGTCAAGGAGTTCTTTGGCTCCAGTCAGCTGTCGCAGTTCATGGATCAGAACAATCCGTTGTCGGAAGTCACGCATAAACGTCGGATTTCTGCGCTGGGTCCCGGTGGCTTGACGCGTGAGCGTGCTGGCTTTGAAGTACGCGACGTACATCCGACGCACTACGGTCGCGTCTGCCCGATCGAAACGCCTGAGGGTCCAAACATCGGGCTGATCAACTCCTTGGCGGTATATGCCCGTACCAACGACTACGGTTTTCTGGAAACACCTTATCGCAAGGTGAAAGACGGCAAGGTCACTGACGAAATCAGTTATCTGTCCGCTATCGAGGAGGCCAACCTGGTTATCGCGCAGGCGAATGCGTCAGTGGACGACAAGGGAAAGCTGACCGATGAGTTTGTTTCCTGTCGCCACATGAATGAATTCACCCTTGTTGCCCCGGAGAAGGTTGATTACATGGATGTGTCGCCGAGACAAATCGTCTCTGTTGCGGCATCGTTGATCCCCTTTCTTGAGCATGATGACGCCAACCGTGCTTTGATGGGGTCGAACATGCAGCGCCAGGCCGTGCCTTGTCTGCGCGCCGAAAAGCCGTTGGTTGGCACTGGCATGGAGCGCGTGGTGGCGAAAGATTCGGGTGTGATGGTGTCTGCGCGTCGT
>CAZQXF010000160.1:5757-6365 GCA_964596975.1 uncultured Thiotrichales bacterium
GCGGTCGTTGCCAAGCGAGGCGGCCGTGTCGACTCGGTCGACTCCGGGCGCATTGTGGTTCGCGTCAATGACGAAGAGACCATTGCGGGTGAAGTGGGTGTCGATATCTATCGTACCCGCAAGTATTCGCGTTCGAACCAGAATACCTGTATCAACCAGCGTCCGCTGGTCAATCCCGGTGATGTTGTCGCGCGGGGTGACGTGTTGGCGGATGGCTCATCGACGGATATGGGAGAGCTGGCGCTGGGACAGAATATGCTGGTCGCATTCATGCCATGGAACGGTTACAACTTCGAGGATTCGATCCTCGTATCCGAGCGCGTGGTGCAGGAAGACCGCTTCACCACCATCCATATCGAGGAGCTGACTTGCGTTGCCCGTGACACTAAGCTGGGTGCCGAAGAGGTTACGGCCGATATCCCGAATGTGAATGAAAGCCTGCTGGCGAAGCTGGATGATTCCGGCATTGTCTATATCGGTGCTGAGGTGAAGCCGGGAGACATCCTGGTCGGCAAGGTGACGCCCAAAGGCGAAACACAACTGACACCGGAAGAAAAGCTCCTGCGTGCGATCTTTGGCGAGAAAGCCACCGACATCAAGGACACCTC
>CAZQXF010000161.1:0-2767 GCA_964596975.1 uncultured Thiotrichales bacterium
GACCAGATGGGCACCATCATCCGTACCGCCGGCGTCGGTCGCACCCCCGAAGAGTTACAGTGGGATCTGGACTACCTGGTCACGCTCTGGGAAGCGATTGTCAAAGGCGCCGAGGAAAATGCCGCGCCCTGCCTGCTCTACCATGACACCAGCGTCATCATCCGCGCACTGCGAGACCACTACAGCAGCGAGATCGGTGAAATCATCATCGACGACGCCGAGGTCCACAAACAGGCCGAAGACTTCATCCGCCAGGTCATGCCGCATAACCTGCGCAAGCTGAAGCTCTATCAGGAAGACATCCCGCTGTTCAGCCGCTTCCAGATCGAGACCCAGATCGAATCCGCTTTTCAGCGCGAGGTTCGGCTGCCATCCGGAGGCGCCATCGTCATCGACCACACCGAGGCGCTGACTTCCATCGACGTCAACTCGGCACGCGCCACCAAGGGTTCCGACATCGAAGAAACCGCGCTGCAGACCAATCTGGAAGCAGCAGAGGAGATCGCCCGCCAATTGCGCCTGCGCGATCTCGGCGGCCTGTTCGTCATCGACTTCATCGACATGCAGCCCAACCGTCATCAGCGCGAGGTGGAAAATCGTCTCAAGCAGATGCTCAAGTACGATCGCGCCCGCGTCCAGGTCGGCCGCATCTCGCGCTTTGGCCTGCTCGAACTGTCACGGCAGCGACTGCGTCCGTCACTGGGCGAGTCCCATCAGGAAGTCTGCCCCAACTGTCAGGGCCATGGCACCATCCGCAGCGTCGAATCGATGGCGCTGTCGATCCTGCGCCTGATCGAGGAAGAGTCCATCAAGGACAAGACGGGCTACGTCGTGGCCCACTTGCCGGTCGATACCGCGACATTCCTGCTCAATGAAAAGCGCGCCGAGATTGCCACCTCAGAATCACGCCAGGGCATCCGTATCGTCATTGTTCCCGACAGCAACTACACCCGCCCCAACTACAAGCTGGAGCGCTTACGGTCAGATGAGAAGGAACACAGCGTCGTCAGCCAGCCCAGTCACCAACTACCCGAGCAAGTCGAAGCCGAAGTCCCCATTTCATCCCAGAAAGCTACCCCGGCAGCACAACAGGCCGTTGTCCAGACAATCCCCGTAGCCGCACCGCCACCGCCGACCCCTGCACCTGCTCCAAAGGCAGCACCCGCGAAGCAGGAGCCGCAGGCACCCGGACTGATCGTAAGGCTGTGGAAAAGCCTGTTTGCCACCGGCAGCGAGGGGGAAAGCAAAACACCCAGCCGGGAGAAGAAGGAAGCCGGTGGCCAGCAGAGTCGCAGCGGCACATCGGGACGGCAGCGCCAGACTGGTCGCAATGGCAACTCAGGTCAGAGAACCCGCGGCCCCGGCTCACGACGCCGCAACGGCCGGGACACACGCAACAAGAACGAGACCGGCCAGGGACAGCAAAAGAGCAAGCAGAAAGAGACCGCATCCCGGCAACGCAAACAGGGTGGATCGACTGACAAGCGCGCTGACACCACAGCAGCCACCGCTTCGGCCAAAGAAACAAAACCCCAATCCACGAGCAGCAACCCACCGCAGTCGCGTGGGCGCCGCGGTGGCCGCAGGCGGATGCCACCTCGTACCGACGCCAACGAAACCACGACCAGCAGTAAGGAAACCACGACCAAAAAAGCAGCAACGCCCGATGCCGGCAGCAAACCCGCGGCAAGCCAGGAAAAGCCCGCCAGCAGCAGAAACCGGCGGCGCCGCAAGCCACGGGCGTCTGCAGCGCCGGCGACAACTGGCGATACCAGCAACAACGAATCGGGCAGCGCCAGTCAACCAGACAGCCAGCAGGCAAACACGTCAAAAATCGCGCAGACTGCGACTGAGCAGGCAAGCGCGACAGAAAGCGCCGCAAAGCCAACACCCGTGACTCAAGCCAAAGCGGCGGACCCGTCCACAGCGGATACTGGTGCGAAAACAGCGGCAAAGGCAAAGGCCAGCGAGCCATCGGAGAAAACATCTGCGACCGAGAGCACAGCCAAGAAGTCCGGCACGCAGCAAGACAGCAGCGACGAGATGCCCAAGAAAGCCAAAGCTGAAAAGCAGGAAAGCAAGACAGGTTCCGAGCGCAAACGCCCAGCCAGAACCCGTCGCAGGAAGCCGCCGCGCAAAACCGGCAACGATGCCAACACCGATACCGCCGCAGCGGCAACATCGGGTACCGATGCATCGGCAACGGTAGAGAGCAGTACGGCAAAACCGGCGAAAAAGAGCGCAACGCCAAGCGAAGACAAACCGAAGAAGCCCGCCAAGTCGAGCAAATCGGACACTGAGAAAACAAAGAAGGATGCGCCCTCAACACCGCCGGAGAAAAAGCCAGCGCGGAAAAAAACCGAACAGAAGGAGCCGCAATCCGGGACAGCAGCCAGCGACTGAATGTGGAAAATGAAGTCGACACACGCTTGCAGCAATTGGAGGCCTGGCTGACCTCACTGCCCGGGATCAACGTGACTGGTATCGAGCCGGCATCGGCCGATGCCAGTTTCCGTCGCTACTTCAGGGTCTCACTGGGCAGTGGCGCAACCCTGGTAGCAATGGACGCGCCGCCCTCTCATGAGGACTGTGGACCTTTCATTGCCGTCACCGAACGCCTGGAAGCCGTTGGTCTGCGCGTCCCCCATATCCACGCCGCCAACACTGATAAAGGGTTCTTGCTGCTCGACGACCTCGGAACCCAGGCCTATTTGGACAAGCTGAACCCCGAGACGGCGGACGAACTCTACAGCGCTGCAATCACCGC
>CAZQXF010000161.1:2867-6327 GCA_964596975.1 uncultured Thiotrichales bacterium
ACCTATGATCTGGTTTCCTTGCTCCGTGACTGCTACATCGACTGGCCGGAACAACGGATCAATGCCTGGGTGCAACAGTTTGTCGATGCAGCCGTGGCATCGGGGCAATTGCATCGCGTCGCCGAGGAAACCTTCCAGCGCTGGTTCGACCTGATGGGCATCCAGCGTCATCTCAAGGCCATTGGGATTTTTGCGCGGCTCAATCACCGGGACGGCAAACCAGGCTATCTGCACGACATCCCGCGCACATTACGGTACGTCACTACGATCGCAGCACGCTATTCACACACGGCCCCACTCGCTGAACTCCTGACCGACCTCGACGTCGCATCGAGGCTCACGGCGTGAAAGCCATGATCCTGGCGGCCGGACGCGGCGAACGCATGCGCCCGCTGACCGATCACATCCCGAAGCCCCTGCTAACGGCAGCCGGCAAGCCGCTGATCGAATACCATCTGGAAAGGCTGAAGTCCGCCGGCTATGACGATATCGTCATCAACCTGCACCACCTGGGAGAGCAGATCAGGGAGCGGCTGGGCGACGGCAGCCGCTTCGGCCTGTCGATACGCTACTCCGTCGAGTCTCCGGCACTGCTGGAGACCGGCGGTGGGATTCATCAGGCACTGCCGCTGCTTGGCGATGGCCCTTTCCTCGTCATCAACGGCGACATCTGGACCGAATGCGACCTGACCCCGCCCGTACTCAACGACAATCTATTGGCCCACCTCATTCTGGTACCCAACCCACCCCATCACCCCGATGGTGACTTTGGCCTGGAAAAAGGAATGATCAAGTCAGACGGTCGAACGGAACGCTTTACCTTCAGTGGTATCGGCTGGTATCGCGCGGCGCTTTTCGACAACTGCGAACCCGGAGCTTTCCCGCTCGCACCGCTGCTGCGCAATGCCGCAGCGAGAAACCTGATCAGTGGCACGTTATGTACGCAAAAGTGGACAGATGTTGGCACGCCACAGCGACTGGCGGAGTTGTCGGGTTGGCTTCAGCAGCGCGACGGCACAGTCATATAATCTAGTGTTGCGCCGTTGGCGCGCCATTTGAAAACAACTTCCAGCGATACCAGTAGTAACCAAACAATTCATGCAGCGCAGTATAGCTCTGCGCCAGCGCCCTCGGCTGTGGTATCCAGTGCCAATAAGCAGGTACTGACGAAAACTCCCCATCCCAACCGGTCGGTGCCGGGACCGGATAGACACCAAAATACATGAAACTTTCCATGGCGCGCGCCATATGCGAGTAGCTGGTGACGAGCACCGGCTTCTTGTAATTTTTCAGGATTTTCGATGAGAACTTCGCATTCTCGAAGGTGCTCGTGGCACGGCCTTCGACAATGACCTGTTTGACGCCCAATACCTTCTTGAGAAAGCGCTCCCCGGTATGCGTCTTGCTGCGCCGTTCGTTTCGCGTTCGTGCCTCGCTGACGAGCACCGGCAAATCATATTGCCTGGCCAGATAGGCAGCATAGACAAGGCGCTCCACCATTGCCGGCCCCGGCTGACCACCCAAACCATACTCCCTGCCACCAATCAATGTGCCACCACCCAGCGCGACAATGATGTCCGCATCCGGCGGCATCGTCTCCAGCGCTGGGTAATCGTTCTGAAAGGCGTCCATCAGCCGCTGACTGACAGCGGGAATGCTCAGCAGCCAGGTGACCAGCAATGCAAAGGTGAACAGTTGCGAAAAGATTCGCGGTCGGATGGTGACCAACATCTTGATCAGCAGACCAACCCAAATGATCAGCGCCGGCGGCAGAATCAATACCTCCAGCACGCGCATCAGATCATGTTCCGTCATCTGTCGAAACTCCCTGCCGCCTGCTGATCAGCATGATAGGAAGAACGCACCATCGGCCCACTGGCGACATGCTTGAACCCCATCTTGCGACCGACTTCGGCCAGACGATCGAACGCCTCTGGTGTGACGTATCGCTTTACGGGCAGATGGTGACGGGTCGGCTGAAGATACTGGCCAAGCGTCAGCATCTCGCAGTCATGTTGGCGCAGGTCGGCCATCACCTGCTCGACTTCGTCGATCTCCTCGCCAAGGCCAAGCATCAGGCCAGACTTGGTCGGCACCGACGGATGCAGCCGCTTGAATGCCTGCAACAGATCCAGCGACCACTGGTAGTCCGCGCCCGGGCGCGCCTCACGATATAACCGCGGCACTGTTTCGAGGTTGTGATTGAACACATCCGGCGGCCCCTCACGGAACAGTCCCAGCGCGACCTCCATTCTGCCGCGAAAGTCCGGTACCAGTATTTCGATGCGTGTTTCAGGATTGGCACGACGCACCGCTTCGATACAGGCAACAAAATGCGCCGCACCACCATCACGCAAGTCGTCACGATCTACCGAGGTAATGACCACATAGCGCAGCTGCATTTCCCGAATGGTACTGGCCAGATGCGCCGGTTCGTTGCTGTCCAGCGGTTCCGGGCGTCCATGCGACACATCACAGAACGGACAACGCCGGGTACAGATGTCTCCCATGATCATGAAAGTGGCGGTGCCATGGCTGAAACATTCGTTCAGATTGGGACAGGTTGCCTCCTCACAGACAGTATGCAAGCGGTTGGCGCGCAAGGTCTCCTTCAATGCCGCCACCTTGCGCCCGACTGGAGCCTTTACCCGAATCCAGGGAGGTTTTCGTTCCGGACGTTCTGTCGGCGCAATCTTCACCGGAATTCTTGCTACCTTGTCCGCGCCACGCTGGCGAACACCCTTTATCAGCTTGTCGGTTCTGCTCGTCATGGGGGCGGATTGTACCCGAATCGCCTGCTTCACGATGAAAAAACCTTCCGCCAGCGCACAACGGCAAATCTACCTACTTTGTGATATTGGAAAGCACCACCAGCTTCCGCTAGTATCGGGCGTTAATTTGGATCGTGGCGGCCACGTGGAAATCACTGCAACCACTTGATTCGTGATGAAAAATGCAGTTCCGCGACGGGTAGAAAATACTCGGCGGCTACTCCAGGTGCCGCGAACTCCTCGACGGGAACATCATTACGAACCACATGCCCCACTCGTATGCTTCTCAACCACTAAACTGAAAGGTGCTAGATTATGTCGCTGCTTGACTCAGTTGAAAGAACCGAAAACGGCTATCTGGTCAACGCCAATGACTGGACCGAAGAAATCGCAGCAGAACTGTTTGCGGAAGAAGGTATTGATCCTACCGAAGAACACTGGGACGTCGTCCGCTATGTTCGCGAACAGACGCTGGAAGGCAACGAACCTAACGAGCGTCAGATTCTAAAAGCCATGCAGAAGAAATGGGGCCGTAAACTGACCTCGAAAGAAATGTATGAAATGTTCCCGCTGATGCCTTCCAAGCAGGGCCTGAAAATCGGCGGCTGCCCCCAGAGCACCCGCAAGGGCGGCTACTGATCGGCTGCTTCTGAGGTACGGCATCAACTCGATGCCGTTAACTACTCAGC
>CAZQXF010000162.1:0-2951 GCA_964596975.1 uncultured Thiotrichales bacterium
ACCCGCCAATATGATGGACGTGCTCGGCGGTATCGAATATGAACCTGGCAAGCGGATGGACAGCGTCTATAACATGTACGACGCCTACAGCCGCAACAACCGGCTGCGCTACGACTCACCGAAATTCTCGGGCTTCTCCCTTGCGGCCAGTAGCGCAGAAGGTGACGCCACCGAACTTGCACTGCGTTATTCCGGGAAGTTTGGTGATACCAAGGTGAAAGCCGCGTTGTTTACTGCCGCTGCGGGCGACAGCTCACGTAAAGACACCAGCGGTGGCTCCGTCTCCGTCCTGCTTGGCATGGGTTTCAACGCAACGGTTGCATTCAGTACCGAAGATGCAGCCACCGGCAGTGATCCCAGCGTCGTCTGGACCAAATTGGGCTACCGGACCGGCAAGCATTCATTCTCAGTCGATTTTGGTACCACCAAGGATCGGGGACCGGGCGATGCAGATACAGCAGGCGTCGCCTATACCATCCGGCCCGCCAAAGGCATCGAGGTCTATGCTTCCTATCGCCAGTTCACGGTTGATACGGCGAACTCCGTCGATCCAACGCTCTTCCTGCTGGGCAGCCGCTTCAAGTTCTAACGGCTGAAACGGCCAGTCATCTGCCGGCATCATGGCAGATGACTGGCCTTCGCACTGAATCCGGACGCCGAATATCCGCATGAGAATTCGCCTGATATTTTTATTTTTCGTTATCTTCCTGGTCACAGGTTGCGCGTCTCTCGATGTGGAACCCGCCGAGGACGGCTGGGACAAAACGGAAAACAGAGGGCCTGGCGTATTTACCGGGAACAAAGGGGAGCTGTCCTTCAAAGTTGGGCAGACAACGGATACGGAAAACACATCAACGGATACTGCAACGCCATTGCCCGGGAGTAGCCCGAACAACGGTGAAACAGAATCCGGAGAGCGTTTTCAGGAATTCAAGGCTTGGCAAGCCTGGAAAAAAGCCAAGGCGAGCCAATCAAATGAATATCTGGAATTCAGAGAATGGCTAGAGTTCAATAAACAGAAATCCAGACAGGGAGGAAATATGTAAGGAGTTTCCTTACTACTTCTCCGGCACGATCCAATCACCACCAGATTGGGTGATACTACCAATGTCAAACGCAAGACTGGCAATTCAATTTCAAGAGGAACCAAGATGAAAGGTACATTACGCACTAAACTCATTACGGCAGCGGCCATTGCAGGCACGTTATTCGCCGGCAGCGCCATCGCCGCCGAGCAAAAATTCATCACCATTGGCACCGGCGGTGTCACGGGCGTTTACTATCCTACCGGCGGCGCCATCTGCCGTCTGGTCAACAAAGGCCGCAAAGAGCATGGCATTCGCTGCTCAGTCGAATCCACCGGTGGCTCGGTTTACAACCTGAACACCATTCGCGCTGGCGAACTGGATTTCGGCGTGGCCCAGTCCGACTGGCAATATCACGCCTACAACGGCACCAGCAAATTCGAAAAGGCTGGTCCATTCAAAGAGCTGCGCTCCGTTTTTTCGATGCATCCAGAGCCATTCACTGTGGTGGCAAGAAAAGATGCCGGCATCAAGAATTTCAAGGACCTGAAGGGCAAGCGGGTCAATATCGGCAACCCCGGTTCAGGTCAGCGCGGCACCATGGAAGTGGTCATGGATGCACTGGGCTGGAAAAAATCGGACTTCAAACTGGCTTCCGAACTGAAATCATCAGAACAGTCGAAAGCCCTGTGTGACAACAAGATCGACGCGATTGTATTTACCGTCGGCCACCCCAGTGGTTCGATCAAGGAGGCCAGCACGTCCTGCGACACGGTACTGGTGCCTGTCACCGGCCCGGAAATCGACAAGCTGGTCGAAGAGCATGATTACTACCGCAAAGCTGTCATTCCTGGTGGCATGTATCGCGGCACCGACAGTGACACGCCAACATTCGGTGTAGGCGCGACCATCGTCAGCTCAACCAAGGTACCTGATGATGTCGTCTACAATGTCGTGAAGGCGGTATTTGAAAACTTCGATAGCTTCAAAAAGCTGCACCCTGCTTTCGCCATCCTGAAAAAGGAAGAGATGGTCAAGGATGGACTTTCCGCGCCACTGCATCCCGGTGCCGTGAAATATTACAAGGAAGTTGGCCTGATCAAATAAGTCCGACGGGCTACTAACTGCTTCGGGCAGGCTCGCCTGCCCGAAGTAACAACAAGAAATCACGCAGGCGGCACCTGCGAGCCGCTTGCTCGACTACAGGAGTCGCATCATGACGACTGATACCACCGCCATACCTGACGACCAGCTGGAAAATCAGCTGGAGGAGATGATCGCCGAATCGGACACGGGGGGCCGACACCCAACCAATCCGATATCCATCAAAATTCTGTTTCTCGTTCCAATGCTATGGACACTGTTCCAGCTCTGGATCGCCTCTCCCCTCCCTTACATACTCAACTTCGGCCTCTTCAACGGCAACGAAACACGCTCTATCCACCTCGCTTTTGCCGTTTTTCTGGCCTACACCGCATTTCCGACCTTTCGCTCTTCGCCACGAGACTATATTCCGATCCAGGACTGGATCGCCGCGCTGGTCGCCGCATTCTGCGCGGCCTATATCTATCTTTTTGCTGCCGAGCTGGCTGATCGCCCCGGCTCACCAACCACTCTCGATCTGGTGGTTGCTGTTACCGGCATGGTGCTATTGCTCGAAGCCACACGACGGGTACTCGGTCCTGCATTGATGATCGTCGCCGGCGTGATTCTGGTCTACACCTTCGGCGGCCCCTACATGCCCGATGTCATCGCCCACAAAGGCGCTTCACTGTCCAAGGCGATGTCGCATTTCTGGCTGGGTTCGGAAGGGGTGTTCGGCGTCGCGCTGTCAGTCTCCACCGATACCGTGTTTCTGTTCGTGCTGTTCGGCGCCCTGCTGGAACGTGCCGGCGCCGGCAACTACTTCATCAAGGTGGCCTTTTC
>CAZQXF010000162.1:3051-6309 GCA_964596975.1 uncultured Thiotrichales bacterium
GGGCCAACCGCGAAATCAGGCCTCTATTTTCTGCTGCCAATTCTCGTGCTGGTCGGCTGCATGGTGGAAAAACTCTCCGCCGGTGTTGCCGCGTTCTGGGCAACCATTGCGATGATGGCAATTATTGTTACCCATCGTCCGCTGCTGGCAATGTTCAGGCGTGCCGGCGATACCTCTGCCGCCACTGCCGAAGGGTTTGGGGATCTGAGCGACGGCATGGTGGCCGGTGCACGC
Source organism: uncultured Thiotrichales bacterium (assembly GCA_964596975.1). Taxonomy (GTDB): domain Bacteria; phylum Pseudomonadota; class Gammaproteobacteria; order UWMA-0217; family UWMA-0217; genus JALSHZ01. The sequence continues at coordinate 3,286 of CAZQXF010000162.1, forward strand.
AATATGATCACCATCGGCGTCGCCACTGCTGCCGCGGGTATCGTGGTTGGCGGCGTCACACTCACTGGCATTGGCCAGGTAATGACCGAATTCGTTGAGTTCGTCTCCGGAGGCAACCTGCTGGTCATGTTGCTGTTCACCGCCATCATCAGCCTGCTGCTGGGGCTTGGCCTGCCGACCACTGCCAACTACATCGTGGTATCGACGCTGATGGCGCCTGTCATCGTCACCCTGGGCGCACAAAGCGGACTGATCGTGCCTCTGCTCGCAGTCCACATGTTCGTGTTCTATTTCGGCATTCTTGCTGACGACACGCCACCGGTGGGGCTTGCCGCTTACGCCGGTGCCGCCATCGCCAAATCCGACCCGGTCAAGACCGGCTTGCAAGGCTTTGTCTACGACATTCGCACCGCAATCCTGCCGTTCATGTTCATCTTCAATACCGAGCTACTGATGTTCGGCGTCGAGACCTGGTGGCATATGGCGCTGGTGTGGTTTGCGACCATCGCCGGCATGCTGGCATTTTCGGCAGCGACCCAGGGCTTCATGCTGGTCAAGAACCGGATATGGGAAACTGCCGTGCTGGTACTGGCTACATTTCTTTTCATGCAACCCAATTATTTCATGGAAAAAATAGCGCCCCGTTTTGAAGTGGTTCCCGCAAATCAAATCTTCGCGGTTGCAGAAACAATTCCCGAAGGCGAGGAACTGCGCATGGTCACACGCGGTGAAAACCTTGTTGACGGCAAGATCGTGACCCAGACCGTCGTCCTGCCACTGGGACCAAAAGCCGGTGGCGAACAGCGTCTCGCCGATGCCGGGCTGGTGCTGATCGAAGAGAATGGAAAAATGCTGGTCGACGATCTGGTGTTCGGCACACCCGCTGAAAAACTGGGGCTTGGGGGCAAGGACAAATCACTCGGCACCAAGGTCGACCTGGGTTGGGAGATACTCGACGTCTACCGACCGACCAATGCCCCTGCGAAACACTGGATCTACCTGCCAGCCCTGTTGCTAACGGGATTGGTCATCATGATGCAGCGCCGCAGACGTGAAAAAGCCAATGCAATCGCAACCGCCACCACCTGACCCGAGGGCAACACCATGTACAAGAACATTCTGATTTACATCGACCAGGACCGCCCGCGCTCCTGGAAACACGTCCTCCCCGAAGCGGTGGCAATCGCCCGGCAACACAAGGCGAACTTGAACGTCATGTCCGTCGTGCCGGATTTTGGCATGGCGGTGGTCGAACAGTTCTTCCCCGAAGACGCCGATGACAAACTCAATCAGGCCGTCATGAAAGGCTTGAAAACGTTCATCAAGGAGCAGCTACCCACCGACATCCCCATCCGCCCCATCGTCGCTGAAGGGAGTGTCAGAGAGTCGATTCTGAAGATCTCGGAAAAAATCCAGGCCGACCTGATCGTGCTGCCACCAAAGATCCGCCGCAGCCCGATGGCAGAACTCGGCGCCACCTCGGCGCACGTCATCCGCCATGCGAAATGCTCCGTACTGCTGGTGCGGCCACCAAGGCAGCAGGAAAAGGACTAACCCGAGGAAAAGGACTGATCCGGATTTCTCACCAGCTCACTACTGCGACCTGGTGAGAAATCCGGGCTCGCGTTTTTACTGAGGTTTCGGCCTGGCACCACCGTCATCCCCGCTGGACGCGGGGATCCCGCCACAGGAATGTGAACCAACGTGTGCGCCATCCAACTGCTCCTCCCTGCACCATCAGCGATCAACACAAGCAGCAGCATTGACAACAGCCCAAGGCCGCCTCAAAATGTGAGTGAGTAATCACTTACACAAACGGGCATGGGCAAACCACACGCCGAGCGAAAGGTCGAAATCATCCAAAGCGCACTGTCACTGGCGGCTGACCAGGGCGTCGGGAACGTCTCCACGCAGGCCATAGCTGATCGTGTGGGCATTGCCCAGTCGACCATTTTTCGTCACTTCAAAACCCGCGATGCCATCTTCGCGGCCGCCATCGACTGGCTTGCGCAAGAGCTTTTTGACACCATCGATCCGTGCTTCAACGGCAGCGGCCCCACATCCGAGCGTCTGAAAATGCTCATCCGGCGGCAGCTTCGCTTTATCAGCGAACACAAAGGCTTGCCCCGCCTGCTGTTCTCCGACCGTTTGCATCTGGAATCACCGGTGCTGAAACAAGCGGTCCAGGCCATTGTCGAACGCTACATCAGCAAACTCTCTGCGCTCTTGCGCACTGGTATCGAATCCGGAGAGTTCAAATCAGACCTCGACGCCAACAAGACGGCCCGATATATCTCCGCCCTGCTTCACGGCTTGGTGCTACGCTGGTCACTGTTCAACTTCGCCTTTCCGCTCGAAGACGAGGCGGAATCCATGATCGCGTTTCTCGATACAACGCTAGTCCGCACTGAACAACGCAGCGCAACACAGTGACCCGGCATCATTCCATCCCACAATCGATGAACATTCACCGCAAGGAAACCCGATGAAAAAACTCTGCTGTCCTCTCGTACTCATTCTCGCCATTGCCATTGGCGGGCTGCTCTACATTTTCGTCATCAAGGGCGAAACCGTGGCGGGTAATGCGAACGACCCACGCACGGCACTGCTGCTGAGCGAAAGCGAACGCGCCCTGGTGCTCGAAGAGATGCGAGGTTTTCTCGCGGCAGTACAGACGATCACCCTCGCAGCCAACAACGACGACATGAAAACCGTCGCTGAGGCCGCACGCAAGGTCGGCAAGGCAGCCCAGGGCGAAGTCCCGCCCAGCCTGGTCAGGAAGTTGCCAATGCCCTTCAAGAAACTCGGCTTTGGCACGCATCAGGCCTTCGATCAACTGGCACTCGACGCGGAATCCTTCGGTGACAAGGCACAAACACTGGAAGCCCTTGGCAAACTCATGGGCAACTGTGTCGGCTGCCATGCCACATACCAGATCAAAATCTCGGCCAACTAATCGCTGATCGCCAACCTCGGCATGCCACCAGAGACTGAACCATGAAAAAACTGATTCCACTCATCGTA
>CAZQXF010000163.1:0-6307 GCA_964596975.1 uncultured Thiotrichales bacterium
AGTTCCGCCGCCAGTTCCGCCGCCAGTTCCGCCGCCAGTTCCGCCGCCAGTTCCGCCGCCAGTTCCGGAGTCGTCGGCGTCTTGATTGTCGGGGATGCCATCACCGTCAGCGTCGGCATTGTTGCTTTCCAGGCAATCGGGGCGACCGTCGCCATCGGTATCGTCATTGCTTGGATCGCCATCGCCATTCAGGTCTTCATCGGGTGTGAGGATGCCATCGCCATCGTCATCGGCGTCCATATAGTCCGGAACGCCATTGCCATCGGTATCACGACATGGCCCGGCGCCGAGCGGACATTCATAACCATCCGACAAACCATCTCCATCAGAGTCGCCAGATCCCGCAATATCCGAACCACTGCCATCGCCATTGCTGGCATCGAGGTAGTCCGGAATACCGTCCTTGTCGGTATCCAGCGGGGCGTCGGGATTACCTAGTTCAGTCGCCGTGGCGATACCGTCACCGTCGTCGTCGGCATCCTCGAAGTTGAACAGACCATCCTCATCCAGGTCGATATTATTGGGCTCTAGGCGATCTGGAACGCCGTCATTGTCGGTATCGACAACCCCCTCATCCGAGGTCGGGATGCCATCGTTATCATCATCGGAATCCATGTAATCAGGGATGCCATCGCCATCGGTATCACGGCAATTGGGCGCCAAAGGACATTCGATCGCGTCGGAAATCCCGTCACCATCGCTGTCCCCACTGCCCTTGATGTCGGTGCCGGTGCAGTCTCCGTTGGCGGCGTCTACTGAGTCGTAGATGCCATCACAATCAGTGTCGACAAAGGTGTCATATTCGGCAATATCGGGGATGCCGTCATTGTCGTCATCAGTATCGATGTCGTCGGTCAAGCCATCACCATCGGTGTCGAAGTAGGGGCTGTTCTGTACAAAAGCTCGGGTTCCCGCCGCATTGGCGACTGTCGATATCGACATGCCAGCGGCAAGCCCTGCCACCAGCAGAGCTGTGACAAGCAGCTTCCGATCGAAACCTTGTTCCTTATTAATGGTGAGCGCGCATTCCCTGCCACTTTTCTGTTGATGAACATAAGACGGGGTTTTCATATGGAACTGCTCCTGAGCTGATTCTTTTTATGACGGGCCGATGCCGGGCTGACATTGCGAACCCGATCACTTCTCATCATGACCGCATACTCGCTTGGCACAACGCCGCATAGGAAATGCGCTGACATCTGGGCAATAGCCAAATGCCAGCGGTTCCAGCTGCGTTGCCTATTAGGAAAGCGAAGGCGAAGAAAGGTTCGCTGGGCTGTCGGGGGGTTTACCCAGCAATGTGAAGCGCTTCACATTTATGCGTCAGTGGCTGCGCAGGACGCGCAGCCGGATAGTTGAATCAGTTGTCAGACCACTATGCGGCCGCCACGAGCCGGCTGCGTTCGATCAACGAGCCACGGTTCATCGCCCGCGGGATCTCCAGCCCCATCAATTGCAGAATGGTCGGCGCTATCGAAGCGAGGCTACTGCCCGCTGCCAGCGTGGCGACATGCTCATCGACCAGCAAACAGGGAACCGGATTACAGGTATGGCTGGTCGACGGCCTGCCGCTGCGGGGATCGGTCATCTGCTCACAGTTGCCATGATCCGCCGTCACAACAGCAGCATAGCCGCAGGCGTGGGCGACATCGAGTACGCTACCCACCGCCGCATCCACAGCCTCGACCGCACGGACAATCGCATCGCGGACGCCGGTGTGTCCAACCATGTCGCCATTGGCAAAGTTCACGACGATAAAGTCATACCGATCCGCTCTGATCGCATCGATCACACGGTCAGCAACACTGTTTGCGCTCATTTCAGGAGCCAGATCGTAGGTTTTCACCGCTGGAGATGGCACCAGAATGCGATCCTCCCCAGGCAACGGGGATTCCCGCCCGCCATTGAAGAAGAACGTGACGTGGGCATATTTTTCGGTTTCAGCGACATGCAACTGACGCAACCCCGCATCACTGACGACCTGGCCCAGTGTCACCGCGGGCGCCTGTTTTGGAAATGCGACGGTCGCTGGCAGTCCATCCTCATAATGCGTCATCGTGAACAACTTTGCTGGACACCAGCCAGCGCGATCGAAAGCATCAAAAACGGGCATCGCCAGCGCAGCGGCCAGTTGCTGCATACGATCATTGCGATAGTTGAAGGAAATGACGGGATCACCCGGTGCAATGCGCTCCCCGCCCGTGATCCAGACCGGTTCAATAAACTCATCGCTCTGCCCTTCGCGATAGGCAGCAGCGATGGCATCTTCCACCGAGGCTGCCCGGCGACCATCCGCCTGGGTCATCAGCCGCCAGCTCTTTTCCGTGCGCTCCCAGTGCTTGTTGCGGTCCATGGCAAAATAGCGCCCGCAAACACTGGCAACCTGCCCGCCAGCATGTTTCAGCGGCATTTCGATCGCCTTGTAGTAGCGCAGCAGCGCGTCACTGGCCGCGTCTCTGCCGTCGGCAATCAGATGCAGCATGGGCACGACACCACAACGTGTCGCCAAGTCGATCAGTGCCAGCAAATGCCGCACATGCCCATGCACCCCACCATCAGACACCAGACCCAGCAGATGCAATGGACGCTGATTCTGCAACGCTTCATTGCACGCCGCGATCAACGCGGCATTCTGGTAGAACTCGCCGGTTTTGATTGCCGCATTGATCCGCACGAGATCCTGCTGCAACACCATGCCGCTGCCGAGCGTCAGGTGCCCCACCTCGGAATTGCCGCCTTGCCCCGAAGGCAAGCCGACAGCCTCACCAGATGCCTCCAGCGTCGTCGAAGGAAAACGACCGAAATACTCGTGTGCGCCAGGGCCAGCGCGTTGTCGTCGATATCCTCATTGATTCCCACGCCGTCCATGATTATCAGCACAGTGGGTTTGCGCGGCACCGAATGGGCTGCGGACATTTGTATTGGACTCCTCAGTTATTATTATTGTTATCGAGTCATTGCCGATGACGCCCGGCGGGCAATCACCAATCCGGCGGAGCATAAGCTACGGCAATACCGTCTTGCCATGACCCTCACGGCAGGCCGCTGTAAGCAGCCGACGACTGGGATCTTTGGCGAGACGACCTGCTATCATTGGCGCCTACTGGAGCCACCAATCACTGCCATGAAAAAGAAGATCGACACCGATGATCCCAACTGGGAAAAGGAAGCCATTCGTGAACTCGCCTGGGGATCACTCAAGGAACAGCGCCGCACCCGGCGCTGGGGCATCTTCTTCAAACTGCTGACCTTCGTCTATCTCGGCGTACTGCTGCTGTTCATGCTCGACATACCCGGGCTACCCGGCCACCAGGTAACAGCCCGCAAAGACCATACCGCCCTGATCCGACTGAAAGGACTGATCACCGAAGGCAGCAATGCCAGCGCCGAGAAGATCAACAAGCTGCTGGAAAAAGCGTTCGAAGACAAGCACAGCAAGGGCATCATTCTGGAAATCAACAGCCCCGGCGGCACGCCGGTCGAAGCGTCATCGATCTACCAGAAAATCGTCGATCTGCGTGAGCAATACCCGGACAAGAAACTGTATGCCGTCGTGCGCGACCTCTGTGCCTCTGGCGGCTACTACGTCGCCGCGGCCGCCGATGAGATTCATGCCAACCCCTCCAGCATCGTCGGCTCGATTGGCGTTCGCATGGACAGCTTCGGCGTACAGGAACTGATGAAAAAAATCGGTGTCGAAAACCGGACCATCACGGCAGGCGAACACAAGGCGCTGCTCGACCCGTTCAAGCCACTGGCGCCCGACGAAAAAGCGCACCTCGAACGCATGCTGCAACAGGTTCACCAGCACTTCATTTCGGCGGTAAAAACCGGCCGTGGCGAACGCCTGAAAGAGAATGACGACCTGTTCACCGGGCTGATCTGGACCGGCGAAGAAGCCAAATCACTTGGCCTCGTCGACGGCTTCAGAACCAGCGAGAACATCGCTGAGGAATTGATTGGCGAAGACAATATCGTCGTCCTCGAACCGAAAAAATCACTGCTGGAGCAGCTGACGGAAGGCGTGGGTGAAGTGAGCGCGCAAATTGCGCAAAAGCTGCTGACCAGCAACAGCAGCCAAGCAACCGCCATCTACTGATCCATACCAGCGGGTGGCGTTGCGCCACCCGCTGTGTTTTCTCGCCTACTCTAGAGCCCTCTGCGCCAGCAATGCCTCAACAAGCGGGCAATGCTGTTCATTTCTGCCGGATCTGCATTCAGCTATCAGCGCATCGAGGGTGTTCCGAAGCGCCTGCAGATCGCGGATCTGTGCTTCGATCTGGAGGCGTTTGCGTTCAGCCCGCTCGCGCACATCATCACAATGACCATCGCCGATTTTCATTAGCTCGCCAATCTCTTTGAGACTGAACCCAAGTCGCTTGGCACGTTTGATGAAAATGATTTTCTCAGCAATCTCGACCGAATATTTGCGATAACCGTTGCGCGGCGCGCTGGGCTCATCGATCAGTCCAATGCGCTGGTAATAGCGCACCGTCTCTACATTCACACCAACCAATCTGGCCAGCTGCCCGATGGTCATGTCGGCCGCGCGGTCGCACTCCTGACTTTTCATTCACAGCCTCATGTTGACTCCGTACCTTGGTACGGAGCTTACACTGGGTGACATCATCTGGGAATTTCAGACCGAAAGATAACGAGCATCAACATGCAACCCCTCAAAATACAGATTACCGGCATGACCTGCGACCATTGTGCCGCACATCTCGAACAAGCCTTGAATGCACTCGACGGTGTCAGTGCCTCGGTTTCCTACGATGACGCGTTGGCAATACTCGAAGTAGCGCAAGAAATCACTCACGGCGACCTGCTGGCAACCATCGAATCGGCCGGTTACAGCGGTCGGGTACTGAATAGCAGTCTACGAGACAATCGTTCTTCCAACGCAGACGAAGGCTTGCATATTGCCATCGTCGGTACTGGTTCCGGCGCTTTTGCGGCAGCAATAACGGCAGCCGAACGCGGTGCACGGGTGACCATTGTCGAAGGAGCAGAAGTCATTGGTGGTACTTGTGTCAATGTAGGATGCGTACCGTCGAAAATCATGATTCGCGGCGGCCAGATCGCATACGATCAAAGCCGGCATCACTTTGAAGGTATTGCACCAAACCGGCCACGGATCGATCGCAAGGCGATGGTGCAGCAACAACAGGCGATGGTTGACGCACTGCGTTACGCAAAATACGAGCACATCCTGGACACTAATCCGGGTATTACCTTGATCAAAGGCATGGCGCGCTTCAAGAATGCAGACACGCTGATTGTCACTGCCGCTGATGGTTCCACAAAAGAAATGACCGCAGACCGTATTCTTTTAGCCGTAGGTGCACGAGCAGCAATCCCCCCAATCGACGGACTTGCCGAGACACCATACTGGACATCGACCGAAGCACTGGTTGCCGAACAATTGCCAGAGCATCTCGTGGTGCTCGGCGGATCGGTCGTCGCGCTGGAGCTGGCACAGGCATTTCGTCATCTGGGCTCGGAAGTCACCGTGATGGCGCGCAGCACGCTGCTGTCCAAAGAAGATCCCGATATCGGCGCAGCATTGAAACCAATACTCGAAGACGAAGGGATCAATATTGCGCTATTTTCCGTGCCCGACAATATCAGCCATGACGGCAAAACATTTTCCATTCGCAGCATAACAGGGGATATCAGCTGTGACCGGCTGCTGGTCGCAACCGGACGGCGTTCCAATGCCGACACCCTGGCGCTGGAAAACGCCGGCGTGAGCGTCGCCGGGAATGGCGCAATCATTGTTGACGACCACATGCGCACCAACAAGAAAAATATCTACGCCGCCGGTGACTGCACCAACCAGCCGCAATACGTCTATGTTGCCGCGGCGGCCGGAACACGCGCAGCACGCAATATGACCGGCGACAATGTGAAACTCGACCTGAGCGCAATGCCTGCCGTCGTCTTCACGAACCCACAAGTAGCGACAGTCGGCATGACCGAGCAGCAGGCCATCGCTCAGGGAATCAATGTGCAGAGCAGAAAGCTCGATCTCGACAATGTACCGCGGGCCTTGGCCAACATGGACACGCGCGGATTTATCAAGCTGGTGGCAGAACAAAGCAGCGGTCGAATCCTTGGCTGCCAGGTACTGGCCAGCAACGCCGGCGAGGTCATCCAAAGCGCCGCCATCGCCATCAGCAACAATATGACCGTGCAGGATCTATCGGATCAACTGTTCCCGTACCTCACCATGGTCGAAGGTTTGAAACTGACCGCGCAAACCTTCAACAAGGACGTCAGCCAGCTATCCTGTTGTGCAGGCTAA
>CAZQXF010000164.1:0-6305 GCA_964596975.1 uncultured Thiotrichales bacterium
AAATCGCACTTTTTCCTTTCCGTGTGTCGCAAAGCCCCGGATGGGCTTTTGCGACGCCCTCAAAAAGGGAGAGGCCAACAAAGAAGGCAGCAATGTTTCTGCCGATGCTGCCAACATCCACCCAGATGAACTCCGAAACTTGAGCTTTTAGTATACGCCATGACGGTCGTCCTGCATTCGCTCGGTCTCGGGCTTGCGTTATTGCGTTTCTATGTTTTGCTGCGATGCCGTTGCTGACGGCGGTTCGAGATGAGTCTCGCTGTCTGTTTGCCATTGTCGGGATGGTCGAACGGTGGTGCGCCTTTGAGAGCGCTGGCGGCGTGGTCGCGGGTGAGTGCGGCGATGAACGTATCGCGCGGCGGCGTGAGGGTTTCAAGGGCGGTTTGGGCAACCAGTCGGTAGAGACGCCGCAGTGAGATTTTCCAGGTTTGGCCGCTGGCCTGGTAGAGCGCATCGCTCAGGCGCAGGAAACGGTGGAATGGCCGCTCGCCGAGTAGCAGCGGCAGGCTGTGATGAAAATGGCCGCTGTTGCCGATCAGATCCCAGTAGCGGGCGAAGCGGTTCATTCGCTGCAAGGTGGTGAAGTCGATATCGCGGGTGGAGAGCACGTTGTAGGGCGGCAGGGGGTTGTAGCGCATGTCGAAGGCATCGTTGTGGCGGTTGAGTGGCGCGCCGCGCAACCGTTTCAGTATGCCGAGCTGAATTTCCTGTGGCCGTAGCGCCACCAGTTCGTCGAAGCTGTGGGCGAAGTTCTCCAGCCTGTCGCCAGGCAGACCAAAGATCAGGTCGGTGTGCAGATGGGCGTTGCCATATTGTCGTAGCCAGCGCAGGTTCTCGCGGGTTTTGTCGTTGTTCTGGCGCCGGCTGATGCGCTGCTGGATCTCGGGATCGAAGGTCTGGACGCCAATCTCGAATTGCAGTACGCCTGGCGGGAATCGCCGCAGCGCCGCCTTGAGCGCCTCGGGCAGGTTGTCGGGAATGACCTCGAAATGCAGGTGCAAGTCGTCGCGCATGCGATCGAGGAAGAATTCGAGAATGGCGACGCTGATGCGGGTGTTGAGGTTGAAGGTGCGGTCGATGAATTTGAAATGGCGTGCGCCGCGCCGCAATAAAATCTCCATTTCCGCGAGGAAGCGGTCGAGCGGGAATGGCTTGGCCGTCTTGTCCAGCGACGAAAGACAGAATTCGCATTTGAACGGGCAGCCGCGTGAGGCTTCGACATAGATGATGCGCTGGCGAATGTCTTCGTCGCTGTAGTAACGATAGGGGAGTTCGAGCTGTTCCAATGGCAGTGGAATGCCGGGGATGATCTGTGCTTCGGGAGGGTTGCCCTGAAGTATGTCGCGGCATAGCTCGGGCAGCGAACGTTCGCCTGGGCCGGTGATGATGTAGTCAGCGTCCCGGGCCATGTCGGGCAGGTCGGGCGGGTGGCTTACCTCCGGCCCGCCGAGCACGATACGGACTTGCGGCGCGATGGTTCGTAGCATGGCGACGACCGCCGCGGTCTCGCTGACATTCCAGATATAGACGCCCAGGGTCACGATGCGCGGGCGATAGCACAATATCCGTTCAACGATATCGGCAGCACGTTCGTGAATGGTGAATTCCAGCAGAGTTGCCGCTGACTGCAACTTGCCGAGATTGGCGTAGAGATAGCGCAGGCCAAAGGCGCTGTGGATATAGCGGGCGTTCAGCGTGGCCAGCACGATGTCGACATGGGAAGCGGTCATATTGTCAGGCGATTTGTATTGCTGTCGCCTTTGTGGTCGGGGCGATGAGTGGAGTATCATGCGATCGATTGCCAATTGACAACTGTGCATCCATTCTGCCAACCAACAACAATCTGGAAGGACGACACATGATCCATTTGAAATTCACCGGAAAACTGCTGTCTGCGCTGGCGCTCGCCGCCACGCTACTGTCACCCGCCATGGCCGCCGACAAGGTTTACAAACTGAAGCTGGCCGAAAGCTGGCCGCCCAACTTCCCGATTTTTGGCGATGCCACCAAGAACATGGCTGCGATGGCCGAAAAGATGTCCAACGGTCGCCTGAAGATCACCATCGATTCGAAGAACAAGCACAAGGCTGCCTTCGGTATTTTCGACATGGTGAAGTCGGGCCAATATGACATGGGGCATTCGGCCTCTTATTACTGGAAGGGCAAGGATCCCAATACGCTCTATTTCACCACCATGCCGTTCGGCATGATCGCGCCGGAGCAGTATGCCTGGTTTTATCACGGCGGTGGCATGGAGCTGATGAAAAAGGTTTATGACAAACATGGGCTGCTCTCCTTTCCCGGCGGCAACACCGGCAACCAGATGGGCGGCTGGTTTCGCAAGGAGATCAAGTCGGTCGATGATCTGAAAGGTCTGAAAATGCGCATACCGGGTTTTGCCGGCGAGGTGCTGGCCAAGGTAGGCGCAAAGCCGACGAATATTCCGGCTGGCGAGCTCTACACCGCGCTGGAGCGTAATACCATCGATGCGCTGGAGTGGGTGGGGCCGTCGCTGGATCTGCGCATGGGCTTTCACAAGATCGCGCCTTATTACTACACCGGTTGGCACGAGCCGGCCACCGAGCTGCAATTCCTCGTCAACAAGCGCAAGTTCGACAAGCTGCCGCCCGATCTGCAGGAGATCCTGATCACCGCGATGAAAACGGCAGCCTACGACATGTACATTCAGTCCTATCACGAGAGCGCGGAGAACTGGGCCAAGATGAAGACCGAGTATCCGAACATCAAGGTCAAAACCTTCCCCAAAGAGGTGATGGACGCGCTGCGCAAGGCCAACGACGAGTTGCTGGCTGAACGGGCCGCAGCCGATCCGCTGGCGAAGGAGATCATCGAGTCGCAGAAAAAGTATCTGGCGAAAGTCAGAAAGTGGACCGATATCTCCGACCGCGCTTATCTCAACAGTCTGTCTGACTGACAAGCTGTCATCTGCAAAGCTGATTGGTGTCAGCGTGACCCCATCAGGGTCACGCTGCGCCGGATCACTCGTTGCTATTCGATGCAGACTCTGCTGCCAGGGCCATTATGTCGTTGCTGAAGCTCGAACACCTGATCAATCGCTTTTCCGACCTGCTTGGCAAGGTGGCCGCAGTGCTGTTCGTGCTGCTGTTGTTCAACGTCTTTTATGATGTCATCTCCCGGTATGTCTTCAACGATGTCTCGATCGGTATGCAAGAGCTGGAATGGCACCTGTATGCGGCCATGTTCCTGTTGGGCGTGCCCTATGCGCTGCGTGCTGAGGGGCATGTGCGTGTCGATGTGATCTATGAACGGTTATCACCGCAGAGGCGCGCCTGGATCGATATTTTCGGCAGTCTGTTTTTGCTATTGCCATTCGCGCTGCTGGTGGGCTGGTATGGGGTTGGCTTTGCGCATGAGGCCTGGGCGCTGGGCGAGACCTCGGGCGATCCGGGTGGCTTGCCCTATCGCTGGGTCATCAAGGCGGTGATTCCGTTTGCATTTTTTTCGATGGCGATCAGCGGGATTGGCCTGCTGCTGAAGTCGATCAATATTTTGCGCGGCGTAGAGCAGAGCGACTATGTCGCACCACCGCCCGTTTGAGCGCTGATCCGGAGCTGCTGTCATGATCGGAATCGTCATGTTCGTCGTCGCCTTGCTGATGTTGCTGGCTGGTTTTCCGGTGGCCTTCACCTTCGGTGGTGTCGCGCTACTGTTCGGGGTGTTCTCCGAAGGGCCCGAGCTGTTCGCCTTCATGCCGTTTCGCATTCAAAGCATCATGGAGAATACGGTGCTGATGGCAGTGCCGCTGTTCATTTTCATGGGCATTGTGCTGCAGAAGACGAAACTCGCCGAACAACTGCTCGAAGCGATGGGACGGCTGTTTGGCAAGGTGCGGGGCGGCCTCGCCATTTCCACCGTGCTGGTTGGCGCGCTACTGGCAGCATCGACTGGCGTGGTCGGTGCTTCAGTGGTGGCGATGGGGCTGATCTCATTGCCGGTGATGTTGAAATTCAAATACGACAAGGCGCTGGCCTGCGGCACGATCTGCGCTGCTGGTACGCTGGGGCAGATCATTCCGCCGTCGATCATTCTGATTATTCTCGGCGATGTGCTGGGGATTCCGGTGGGCGATTTGTTCAAGGCCGCTGTTGGCCCGGGCGTGGTGCTGGTGGGCGCGTATATCATCTACATTCTGTGGGTCAGTTTTCGCAACCCGGATGATGCGCCGGCGCTGCCAATGGAGGCGGGTGTGACTACGCGCCGGCAGCACTATTGGCATGCTGTCGTGGCCATTATCCCGCCACTGGCGCTGATGCTGGTGGTACTGGGGTCGATTTTCATGGGGATTGCGACGCCGACGGAATCCTCAGCCCTGGGTGGTGTGGGCGCGCTGGTTCTGGCCGCGATTTATCGCCAGTTCAGCTGGTCGATGGTGTACGAATCGGCGCTGGAGACGGTCAAGGTGACGGCAATGGTGTTTGCCATTTTGCTTGGCGCAACGGCCTTTTCGATGGCGTTTACCTATACCGGTGGTGATGTCATTGTCGAAGAGGTGCTGTCCGACCTGCCCGGTGGCCGCGTTGGTTTTCTGATTCTGTCGATGCTGGCGATCATGGTGCTGGGTTTTTTCATCGACTTCGTTGAAATCAGCTTTATCATCGTCCCGATTCTCGCGCCGGTAGCCGATGCCTTGAATGTGGCGCCATTGTGGTTTGCCATCCTGATCGCGATGAATCTGCAATCCTCTTTTCTTACACCACCGTTCGGGTTCAGTCTTTTTTATCTCAAGGGTGTGGCGCCGCCGGAGGTACGAACCCTGGACATCTATCGTGGCGTGGTGCCGTTTATTCTGATCCAGGTGGCGGTGGTGATTTCGTTGCTGCTGTTTCCCGGATTCTATGGATTGGAATAGCGACGACGCTAAGCCGGCATAGTCAACCGTACCGCTAGTGTCGCCAGCAACATCAATACCACCACGGTTTGGCCCGACCGCTCCGGGTTTGTCCTGTCGAGTTTGAACAACTTCCAGTAGGCGAGCATGACCGCGATCATGCCAATGCCCAGCGGCTCATAGAGCAGCTTGTGGCTGACCGGGCCTACGCCAAGCAATATCAGCAAGAACCACAGCAGCAGCCCGGGTATGGCCAGCAGGGTGATCAGCGGGCTCGATGGCTGGCGCTTGTTGCGCAGAAACCAGACCGGCCAGATCAGCAGGATCGGCAGACCGATCAGCATCGGGAGGAATTCGAGCATGATGATGTCCGTATCGTTTGATTGCGGCGAATGGTGGTGGATTCTACCCCGGATTTCTGAATCGCATGCGCATTACCGCCGTGCAAGCCAGATCAACGCCAAAAACCGGGGTGTTGCAATGGGAACCAATCCTTTTTGTTGGTGTCGAAGTGCGCACAGGTGCTTCGGGTTCACATGGATCGGTCATGATTTCGCTTCTTCAGGTTTTTCGTGGGCTGGCGGCTTTGCTGGTGGTTTATCATCACGCGAACCATGAAGTGGTGGAAATGTTTGGAGATCGTTGGCTGCGAAGTCTTTTCGACCTGGGGGATGCCGGGGTGCAGTTTTTCTTCGTACTCAGTGGCTTCATCATTTACTACATCCATCGCGATGACATCGGGCGCCCAGAACGCGCACGCCGATATGCGCTCAAGCGCATTATTCGTATTTACCCGATATACATTCTCGTAACGCTGGTTCTAACGCCATTCTGGGCGTTTGTTCCCGCGTTCGGGGCGCCTTATCACAAGGAGCTGGGGTCGTTTCTTTTCAGCATCCTGCTGATACCACAGGATCATGTGCCGAATCTCGGTGTGGCGTGGACGCTCACGCATGAGGTGCTGTTCTATTTTCTGTTTGCGTTGCTGATCGCGGTGCCTCGAATCGGGAGGCTGATACTGGGCATCTGGTTCGCTGCCATTGCGGTCGTTGCGGTAGCTGTTCCCGCCGATTTGACGTTTCCGCTGTCATTTGTGTTGTCCATCAACAACCTGCTTTTTGGCTTGGGGATTGTGGCTGCCTTGATGGTGTTGCGATTGCCACGAGGCGTGGATCGGGGCTGGCTGTTTGTCGTGTTGGGCTCGGCGGCATTCATGCTGGTGGGTATTGGTGGGAATATCGCAGCAGGCTATGGCCATGTTTCACCTCAGGCAGAGCGTGTGGTGATCTTGATGCTTGGCCTTGCATCATTCGTGATCGTATCGCAGTCGAAAAGTGAGGCGGTGGAACGTATATTGGGCCAGCGGAAAATGTTGAATGCGATTGGGGCTGCGTCATTTTCGATCTACCTCATTCATCAGCCGGTAATATCGTTT
>CAZQXF010000165.1:0-6284 GCA_964596975.1 uncultured Thiotrichales bacterium
GGACTGCCCGCAACCCCATCTGCTGCGATCCCGTATTCCAGGTGGCCCAGCGACACGGTTCATTGAGAACAGCGGCGACAAAGAGATCGAACTGGCAAATCAGCTGCACTGGGAGCAGATTATCGATGCCATGGAAAAAGTGATCACCGCTCCACAGGGGACCGGTCGGCGGATCAGGCAAGGGCTGAAGTGGCGCATTGCCGGGAAGACTGGCACTTCACAAGTGTTCGGGCTGAAGGAAGATCAGGAATACGATGCCGCAACGCTGGAACGTCGTCTGCGCGACCATGCGCTGTTCGTTGGCTTTGCCCCGGTCGACAATCCGGCCATTGCCGTCGCTGTCATCGTCGAACACGGTGGGCATGGCGGCGTGACCGCCGCGCCGATTGCCCGCAAGATTATCGATAGCTGGCTGGAACGACGCTGACATGGACATGACATCACCACCCCAGGGATGGGTGCAATCCCTGCTGTACCGCCTCAATCTCGACCCCGTATTGCTGACGGCCATTCTCGGTCTCGGCCTGTGTGGCTTGCTGGTGCTGTACAGCGCTTCGGGCGGCAATATGGATATTGTCACCCGACAGGGCATACGCTTCGGACTGGCGCTATTGATCATGATGGCGGTGGCCATGCTGCCTCCCCCGGTGCTGTACCAGTGGACACCATTCATCTTTTTCAGCATTGCACTGATGCTGTTGATCGTGTTGATTGTCGGCAGCAGTGGCAAGGGCGCGCAGCGCTGGCTCGATATCGGCATCCTCCGCTTCCAGCCGTCGGAGATGATGAAGATCGCCATGCCGATGATGATCTCCTTCTACTTTGCCGAACGGCGCCTGCCGCCCAACTTCCGCGATGTCGTCATTGCGCTGCTACTGGTGCTGGGTCCAACCACGATCATCTTCTTGCAGCCGGATCTCGGCACCGCTTTGCTGATCAGCACCGCAGGCCTCACCGTCATCTTTCTCGCCGGCATCCGCTGGCGCACGATCATTGTCGCGCTGCTTGGCAGCATTGCGTCACTGCCGGTGCTGTGGCATTTCATGCATGGCTATCAACGCCGCCGGATCGAGACATTCCTGCACCCCGAATCCGATCCGCTCGGCGCCGGCTATCACATCATCCAGTCGAAAATCGCTCTGGGCTCTGGCGCGGTGTATGGCAAGGGCTGGCTCAACGGCACCCAGACCCAGCTGGATTTCCTGCCGGAACAAACCACCGACTTCATCTTTTCAGTCTTCGGGGAAGAATTCGGCCTGTGGGGTGTGCTGCTGCTGTTTGCGCTCTATCTGCTGATTGTGCTGCGGGGCTTCCATATCGCCTGGAACGCACAGGACACCTACGCCAGATTGCTGGCCGCGAGCATCACGATGATCTTTTTTACCTATTTTTTCGTCAATGTGGGCATGGTGTCCGGGCTGTTGCCCGTGGTTGGCGTGCCACTGCCACTGATTAGCTACGGCGGCTCATCAATGGTGACGATCATGGTGGGCTTCGGTATCCTCATGGCTATCAATAGCGAAAAAAGACTCTTGTCGAAATGAAATCCCGCCGGCTGCGGTTCCTCCTTCTTCTCATGATCGTCGTGCCGATGTACACCGGCGCCGGCATCATCCAGCGCGGCGACTATCTGCAGCGCGAAGATGTTCGAGCTTTCATCGACAACATGCACCAGCAGCACGGCGTGTCGGTGCAGCGACTCGAATCCATTATCGCCCAGGCCAGACAGCAGGCCCGGGTGCTGGAGCTGATCGCGAAACCCGCCGAAGGCAAACCGTGGCGTGACTACCGGCCGATCTTCGTCAACGAAAAGCGTATTGCGGCCGGTGTCGCGTTCTGGAACGACAACGAGAAGCAACTGGAAAATGCTGAAATCCGCTTTGGTGTACCACCGGAGATCATTACCGCGATCATCGGCGTCGAAACCTTCTATGGCACCCGCATGGGCGGTTTCCCGGTACTCGACTCGCTGGCGACGCTGGGCTTCGACTATCCCCCTCGGGCGAAGTTTTTCAGCAAAGAGCTGGAGCAATTCATTCTTTTTTCCCTGGAAGAGAAGATGGACCCGTTCTCGCTCAAAGGCTCCTACGCGGGTGCCATGGGCATGGGACAGTTCATGCCCAGCTCGTACCGCCAATACGCTGTGGATTTCGACCGCGATGGTCAGCGCGACCTGTTCAGCAACAGCGCCGACGCCATTGGTAGCGTGGCCAACTACTTTGCTCGCCATCAATGGCATCAGGGCGGCAAGATCGCGACCCGGGCACGGGTCAAGGGCAGCAAATATCGCAAGCTCAAGGCCAACGATCGCAAGCCCCGCTACACGCTGAAACAACTGGCGGCAGCAGGCGTAACACCAGTCTCCAGCCTCTCAGGCAATGAAAAACTCAGTTTTCTCGCCCTCGATGGCAACAAAGGCAAGGAATTCTGGCTTGGCCACCACAATTTTTTTGTCATCACCCAGTACAACCATAGCGTAAAATACGCGCTGGCCGTCTATGAACTCAGCGAAGCAATCAAGGCTCGACGCAACAATGCCGACTGACCGACACAACCCAACCAAACACATGCCGATAATGACCAGCCCCCGATACCTGCTCGTACTCGTGATAGCCCTGTTCCTCAACGCCTGTGGCACCGCGCCGAAACACAAAGTAATCCCCCTCGGCGACCTCGATCTGGATGCCATCCCGGACGCTGTACCGCGCTCAGAGCCACTGAGTCAGTATGGCAACCCGGAATCTTACGTTGAAGGCGGTCGGCGTTACTGGATCATTCCCAACCCCAAGGGCTATGTGGAGCGCGGTCTCGCTTCCTGGTATGGCCCCAATTTCCACGGCAAGCGCAGCTCCAGCGGTGAACCCTACGACATGTACAAGATGACGGCGGCCCACAAGACATTGCCGTTACCAACCTATGTACGGGTGACCAATCTGGAGAACAATCGCAGCGTGGTCGTGAAAGTCAATGATCGCGGCCCGTTCAAGGATGGCCGCATCCTCGACCTCTCCTACGTTGCCGCCGCCAAACTGGGGATCATCGGAAACGGCACGGCGACCGTCGAACTGCACGTACTCGACGAAGGCGTACCAAGCGCAGCCGCACCCGGCACCAGCGATGACAGCGTCGTCACCAGCGGCATTGCCGCGCCTGCGCCATTGCCAGTGGAAACCCTGCCAGCACCAGCCGACACGGCACCGACTGAAGTGCCCCCCGGCGCCGGCTCGGGCCTATCAGCTGCTGAGGCGCAACTGCCCACACCAGGCGAACAACCCACCACGCCATCTGCTAGCGAGGCCACGACAGCAGCCACCACCACCGCGCAAGCTGCTGATAATGCGCCACCAGCAGAACAACATGGCGTGTTCATTCAGGTTGGCGCGTTTTCAAACCTGCAAAATGCCGAGCGTGCAAAGCAGAAGCTGCTCGAAGTACAGCAGCATCCTGTTACAATCTCGCCGGTTCAGGGGCGTTACCAGATGCTTCAGCGTGTACAGATCGGCCCGTTCGAATCGAAAGCCGATGCGGAAAAACTCGAAAGCACGTTGAACGAACTGGGGTTCAAGGGCCACCGGATCATTTCTCGATAAGCACTGCTAACAAAGTTATCTTTTGGCCATGCGTCAATACCTGCGCATGGCTCTTATTTCATGGAATGAAACGATCATGAAAAAACGTTTTGCAATCCTCTTTTTCATCACCCTGCTCGTCATAACAGCGACCGCGGAGGCGCTGCCGATTCCCGCGCCACCATCACTGAACGCGAGCAGCTATATCCTCGCCGATGCCGACAGCAACCGCATCATTGCCGAAAAAGAGGCAGATACCCCCGTCGAACCAGCCAGCCTCACCAAGATCATGAGCGGCTATCTGGTTTTCCAGAGCCTCGCCGAAGGGCTGATCTCACTGCAGGACAAGGTGCTGATCAGCGCCCGCGCCGGCCATACCGGCGGCTCGAAAATGTTCATCGAAACCGGCTCACTGGTCGCTGTCGAGGATCTGATCAAGGGCATGATCATCCAGTCAGGCAACGACGCCACTATCGCGCTGGCCGAGCACATTGCGGGTACCGAGGAAGCCTTTGTCGATCTGATGAATGCGCAGGCCGCTGAACTCGGCATGAAACATACCCATTACATGAATGCGACGGGACTGCCCGATCCCAACCACTATTCGACGGCGCACGATATTCTCAAGCTCACCCGCGCGCTGATCCGCAACTTTCCCCAGGAATATCGCTGGTACTCACAGAAGGAATTCACCTGGTCGGGCATTCGTCAGTCCAATCGCAACAAGCTGCTGTGGCAGGATAAGCGCGTCGATGGCGTCAAGACCGGCCACACCGATTCTGCTGGCTATTGCCTCGTCGCATCGGCTGTGGAAAAGAACATGCGTCTGATTTCGGTATTGCTGGGTGCCAAGAGCGAGAGCGCCCGCATTCGCCAAAGTCAGGCACTGATAAACTACGGTTTCCGCTTTTTTGAAACACGCAGACTGTACAAGCAAGGCGACAAATTGGCCGACACCAGAATCTGGAAAGGCGCGACGGAACAACTGCCCTTGGGAGTAACCCAAGACATCTACGTTACTTACCCCAAACGCCAGGGCGACCGACTCAATGCCCGCATTGACCGCCCAAGGCTGCTGGAAGCGCCCGTAAAAAAAGGCGATCCACTGGGAAAACTCACGATTTCACTGGATGAAGCGATACTCAGTGAAGCACCACTGGTGGCGTTGGAAGATGTACCAGAGGGGGGATTTTTTACCCGCATGAAGGATTCTCTGATGCTGTTTTTCGAGTAACTATTTACCTCTCCGTTGAGCTGTTACTTTTTCGAATAACTGAAGTTTCGGAGTTCAGATATATGGGTCAGGACTTCCCCCCCTTTCGCGAGGGTGTCGCAAAAGCCCATCCGGGGCTTTGCGACACGCGGAAAGGAAAAAGTGCGATTTTTCCTTTCCTCACAGATTCAACAACTTAGTCGTTGTTGAATCTGGCGGCACTTCCTTGTGCCGCGCGAGGGTGTCGTTTTGCGACACCCTCTTCGCAAAGGGGGAAGCCGTCAAAGGAGGCAGCGATGATTCTGCCAGTGGTGCCAACATCCACTCGGATGAACTCCGAAACTTGAGCAAATAAGTAATGCAGCGAACACGACAATGACTGATACCAACGACAAGCCGACCACAACAGACGAACAACAGAGCTGCATTGAATTCCCCTGCGAATTCCCGATCAAGGCCATGGGAACCGATCGCACTCAGGTGGAAAAGACACTGCTCGACGCTGTCGAACGCCATGCCCCCGATTCACCGCGCGACAAGATCGAGCGACGCGACAGCAAAACCGGCAAGTACATCGCCGTTACCGTCACCATTACTGCCAGTAGCAAGGAACAGCTCGACAATATCTACCAGGAACTGACCGACTCCGAACATATCACCATGGCACTTTGACGCCGTCTTTTTGCGCCAGCTGCCATCATGACACCCTCACAGCCCACCGATCTCGAGGTTCATTTTCTCGGGCGGCGCGACTATCGGGACGTTTGGGAAAAGATGCAGGACTTCACCGACCGGCGCTCGCAGCAGACCCCTGACAACCTCTGGGTCGTCGAACATCCACCGGTCTTCACCTTGGGGCAGGCCGGAAAAACGGAACACCTGCTGGCGCCTGGCGACATCCCCATCATCAAGGTTGATCGTGGCGGTCAAGTCACCTACCACGGCCCGGGCCAATTGGTCGTCTATGTTCTGATCGACCTCAAACGTCATCAACTCGGCGTGCGTCAGCTCGTTAGCGCACTGGAACATGCGATTATCGGCTTGCTGGCAAGCCACCGCATTGAAGCAACACGTCGCGACGATGCACCGGGCGTTTACGTTGACGGCGCCAAGATTGCCTCTCTGGGCCTGAAAATCCGCAAAGGCTGTAGCTATCATGGACTTGCACTGAACGTTGCCATGGATCTGGAACCTTTCAGCCGCATCAACCCTTGTGGCTACGAAGGGCTGGCCGTCACGCAGCTCCGTGACCTCGGTGTCCATACGCCAATGTGGGAAATTGCAGGAGAACTGTGCGAACGGCTGTATGAGGAGATTTCAGGCTAAAGAACACACGTAACTACTCTGCGACGCAGCCCGCGTAGCGGGCACACACCGAAAAGTAACGAAATGATATTGAGCCAGCCATTCAATAGCCACCCGGCCACTTGGTTTTCGTTCCCCTTCGCACGCGCCGCTGACGGGTGCGACTGGAGGGGGCAACCGGCCATGGATGGCCGGTT
>CAZQXF010000166.1:0-6270 GCA_964596975.1 uncultured Thiotrichales bacterium
GAACCGGCATTCACCAGCAGTTTCACCGTTGACCAACCTCGGGGAAACCCTTGAATTTCTACGAGGAAAACCCGCTTCTACGATAAAAAACAATAGCTTGCCGTGAGCGTCAGGCAACCGCCTCCCGATACGTTACATATTGTATATATTAGAATATTCTTATATGGTGGATTTCAAGAATGGCAGGTCAGGCGGAGGCAGCGGCGTCCGCCTTGAAAGTAATGAAATCACAACCAGGTGTATCGCTATGAAACTCTCCAAAATTGCGTTGGCAGCAGCGCTGACGGCTGTAACCGCTTCGGCGCAGGCCAGCTGGACCCCTTTCGACATGTTCGATGACATTTTTGACAGCAACGACAGTGATAGTCGCTATTACAACGACGGCCGTGGCTATGGCAATGGTGACGCCTATGGAAATGGCTACGGTAACGGATACGGCAATGGTAACGGGTACGGCAATGGATATGGCTATGGTGCCAGCCAGGGACGCGGCGACGGCCGGGCCGATGCTGACGCCGATGCAGATGGTCAACTCGACACCGAAATGAACTTTAGCTTCAAGTTCAAGGGCAAAGGCAAGGCCCGCGGACATGGCAAAGGGAATGGTAATACCCGAGCGTACGGTGATGGCTACGGATATGGTAATGGCTACGGCAATGGCTATAGCGATGCTGGCGCCTATGGCGATGGCTATGGCAGTGGATACAATGCCTACGATGCTTATGGGTACGGCAATGGCAACAGCAACTACTATGGCGGCAACGGTTACTATGGTTATGCGCCCGGCTATTACTATCAGCCGGTTGCAGCGACCGCGCCGGCGCAACCTGTCGTGGCAGTTCAGGAAAAAGCGGAAGTACCCGCAGCGCAGTAAGCGCTTTACGTTTTTCCCGATGGTGAAAAAGCCCGGCAACGCCGGGCTTTTTTGTGGCTGCCAATAAAGTCCCTGGCAAGCCATTACTGGTTGATCAGCCGCTGCTTCTCATCTACCTTTCGGGTTGTCCGAATGCGGAGATGAAACGGAAATGACAGCGAATTGGAAGGACAACATCTATTTGCAACGCCAGCAGCTGGCCGAGCAGTTGCGTCATCCACTGGCCGAGCTGGCGGCGCATTGCGTACCGGTTTGGAACGATCGTTCAGCGCTGGAGCAGGTGCTGATTGACGGTTTTTCCACGATTCCCAATTGCACCTTTCTCTATTGCCTGGATGAGCATGGTGTCCAGATCTGCGACAACGTCGGCAAGGATGGCATCGTTCCTGGCCACATGGGCCGCGACCGGACCGATCGGCCGTATATGAAGGAGGCGATGCCGAGTTGGGGGTTTCTGCTGTCGGATGCGTATATCAGCCTGCGTGAGCGGCGTCCGTCGTTGACGGCCTTGCAGTTGGTGAAAGAGGGTGACGACTGTCTTGGCTACCTGGGGGCCGATTTCAATTTGCGTGATCTCCCAGTGACTTCCGAACTGTATGAGGAGCCTGGTTTTTGGCGCCAGATCAAGGGGGATCCGTCCATCCGGCGGCAGGTGTTTCAGCAGTGCCGCATCGAGAGCCCAATGGATCAGCACATCGATCAGGCGCTGTCGATTCTCGATGAGCTCATCACCGACCGCGGCGTTTTTCAGGTGTCAATTCACTTTTCGAGTAGTCAGGCAACCGTCTGGTCCACTGAAGATCCTTACCGTTACCGGATTCTCGATCAGGAGATTTTCAGCGACCCGGATATCTGCCTGCTGTTTCCGTTGCGCCCCTATCCCATGAATGCCGAGATTCCGCGTGAAGATATCGCAGCGATTCTCAACATCATGCGTGACCTGCGCTTGTCGGATCCGACGTTCTACCTGCGCAATGGGTCGATCAATATCTTCAATGGCATGATCAGCCTGACGTTTTCCTGCGATGGTTCCCACTACATGCCGTACACCGAGTTCCTGTTGAAGGGAACGGATTTTTGGTTCTGAAGCGGCAACAGACACCCTGCGGCGGTCGTGATGCTGTCTGAACTCTGGTTCATTGGTGACGCTGGCTGGTGGTTGCTGGCCGATGCGCTGATCGTTGGGCTGTTGTTGCCCAAGGTGATCCTGCAGCGGCGCGAAACCGGGGCCACCGTCGCCTGGGTAGTGGTCATCGTCCTGCTGCCCTATTTCGGTCTGTTGATGTTCTGGCTGTTCGGCACCGTTCGCCTGCGTCTGCGACGACGCAAGCGTCGCCGCATCGAACAGAAGCTGGCACCTTCGCTGCAACCGCTGACCCATGGTCGCAGCCCCGTCATGCAGGCACGCGGTCGCGTCGGCAGTCTGGTACGCCTCGCTGTCAATCTCGATACACAGGGACCATTGGCTGGCAACGAGGTGGAGATCTGCCGTGATGGACCCGCCACATTTGATGCGATCGAGCGGGAGATTCTGGCGGCGCAGGATCACATTCATCTGCTGTTCTATATCTGGGCGATGGATAATACGGGCAAGCGCATCCGTGATGCACTGATTGCCGCGGCGCAGCGGGGGATTGAAGTTCGGGTGCTGATCGATGATGTCGGTTCCTACGGCACACGGAAAACATTTTTCCAACCGCTGATCGAGGCCGGGGGCAAGGTCGAATGGTTCCTGAAGGTCAATCCGTTGAGCCGCCAGCTCACCCTGAACAACCGCAACCACCGCAAGATCATTGTTGTTGATGGCCATGTTGCCTTTATCGGTGGCATGAACATTGGTGATGAATATGCGGGACTCGCCGAGCCATGGAAGGATCTTCACTGCCGGGTGGCCGGGCCGGTCGTCAACAGTTGTCAGGAAATCTTCAGTCAGGACTGGTTCCACAGTACCGGGGAGGATCTTGCCAACCTGCGCTATTTCCCCGATATCCCAGCCGATGGGGATGTCTACGCCCAGGTATTGGCCAGTGGCCCAGCGGATGAGCAGTGGCGTGCGATTCCGACGCTGATTTTTGCGGCAATCAACTTCGCGAAAAAGCGTGTCTGGATCGAGACACCCTATTTCATTCCGGATGCACCGATCTCGATGGCGTTGCGTACCGCCGCGCTGCGGGGCGTGGATGTGCGCCTGCTGATTCCGGGGAAGTCCGATCACCCATTGGTGGGCGCTGCAGCGAACTACTTTATCGACGAATTGATCGAAGTCGGGGTGAAGGTGTATCAGGATTTCGCTGTCATGCGTCACGGCAAGGCAGTGATCGTCGATGAATGGTTTGCGACAGTGGGGTCGGCCAATATGGATCAGCGTAGCTTCTGGTTGAACTTCGAGGCCAATCTGTTTGTTTATAGCGCTGAGACCAATCGTCGTCTAGGGGAAGACTTTTCGATGCAGATCGAGGGCTTGGAGCAGGTCACTGCAGAAAAGCGTCGTCAGGCACCACCGCGACAGAAGTTGCTGGAAGCCTTTGCCCGCTTGCTGGCGCCGCTTCTGTAGCCGCTTTTTGTGATGTCAGCGCCAGCGCAGCCCTTCCACGCTCTCGACGCGACGAGACCCGGTGAGAAATAGAGGGTGTCGCAAAAGCCCATCCGGGGCTTTGCGACACACGGAAAGGAAAAAGTGCGATTTTTCCTTTCCTTACAGATTCAACAACTTAGTCGTTGTTGAATCTGGCGGCACTTCCGTGTGCCGCGCGAGGGTGTCGTTTTACGACACCCTCAAATACGCGTTAAGGTTGCAGCATGAGCCGCTTGACATTTCATCATCTGTTGTTGACCTTGGTGCTACTGGGGTTTGCCGCAATGGCGCTTTCCGGCGTCGCCGATCGCCAGGGAGAAGCGTATCTGCAGCAGGGGTTGAAACGGGCGTTGGTGACGTTTGCGGTATCACGGGCGCTCAACGGCGTGATCTCGGTGGCGCAAGAGACGGAAATCGCCCTGGAACCTGCTGGTGTTGGCGTCACACTGCAACCGGGGCAGATTCTCGATCCGGTCAATGATCTTATCGAACGTTTTTCCTGGGTGATGCTGGCTGCAAGCACTTCGCTGGGATTGCAGAAGCTGTTTGCGACGATTTTCAGTTGGCCGTGGTTCAGTTGGGTGCTGACGGGCTGGATTGCGCTGACGATCGTGCTGCTGTGGCTGCCCCGGTTCTCTGCCCGGCCTGTGCGCTGGCGCGGGGCCGTACTCAAGGCCACGATCGTTTTGTTGATTCTGCGTTTCCTCACCCCTGCCATCGCTTTTTCCAGTGAAGCGATTTACCAGTTATTCCTCGAACAGCGATACGAGACGTCGTTGCAGGGCTTGAAGTCAGCGCAAGACGGCATCATCGAAGTGCAGGGGAGCGCGACGCCATCCCCGCCGCTGGTGGGGATGGCGGACGACTCCTTCTTAGCGCGAGCGAAGCAGCTCTATCAGTCGGCGCGAGATGGCATGAACATTCGTCAGCGGATGACGCAGCTCTCTGCCATCGCCTCGAAGACCACCGAGAACGCCATCGAGTTGATTGTCATTTTTGTGTTCCAGACGGTTCTTTTTCCACTGCTTTTTCTCTGGCTGGTGGTGGCTATGGTGCGCAGGGCGGTGAGATAGCGCGTCAACCATCGACCGGCTGGATCAGCTCGATCTTGTAGCCGTCGGGATCATCGATAAAGGCCATCTTCTTGCGTCCGTCCGGCGTTTCTCCAGGCCCCCAGGAAAAGCCCAGTCCCGCTTTCTCCAGCGCCTTGCCAATATCTTCGATCGAATCGACGCGGTAGGCCACGTGACCGTATCCCGTTCCCAGGTCGTAGTTGTCCACGCCCCAGTTGTAGGTCAGTTCCAGCATGGGGCCGTCGCCGGAATCTCCGGGTGCTTGCAAGAATGCGAGTGTGAACTTGCCGTCGGGATAGTCGGCGCGGCGCACTTGGTGAAAACCAAGTACGTCGACGTAGAATTGAATGGAGCGATCGAGGTCGCCAACGCGAATCATGGTGTGCAGATATTGCATGGGCTGTTTCCTGGTATTGAGTCACGCTATGGTACTGCATCAGTCGCGGGGTTGCTGGTACCCGGGTTTGCCCTTGTGTTGGCAGGGTTTCGGACTGGCAGTCGCCCCGGAAAGCGCTACACTGTTTCGATTCCGGCTTCGTTGCGACAGGCTGCACAGCAAACAACACGGGTAATGCAATGAAAATAAAGATTTTTTCTATATTCCTCCTGGTGCTTCTTGCGATGCCATCCTCGCAGGCGGTGTCGTTGTCGGATGTGGTGTTGCCGGAGACGCTGGATGTCGAGGATCAGACGCTGCAACTGAATGGCTGGGGCGTGCGCAAGAAGTTCTTTCTGAAGCTGTATGTTGGTGCTCTGTATCTGCCGCAGAAATCATCGGATGCAAACGCGATCCTCAATAGCAATTCACCGATCGCGATTCGCCTGCACATTCTGTCGAAGTTCGTGTCGGCAAAGAAGATGGAAAAGGCCATCAAGGAAGGTTTCGCCAAAGCGACGGCAGGCAATACAGCGTCGATCCAGCATGAAATCGATCAGTTTCTGGCATTCTTTCGCGACAACGTCAGTGAGGACGACATCTTCGATATCGCCTATGCACCAACACTGGGGGTGCGTGTGGTCATGAATGGCCGTGAACTTGGCGTCATCAGCGGTAATCGCGAAGCATTTCGCAAAGCGCTGTTTGGTATCTGGCTTGGCGCTGATCCGGTGCAGGAAGATCTCAAGGCGGCAATGCTCGGGAAGTCAAGCTGAAAGCGTCAGGTAACCGGAGGATATTGCACTTATTCACATTGCTGTGGGGCTGATAAGAAAAAGCATGCCGTCTGTCGTTTTTTCCAATCATGGGTAGCATGGTATTCTTATGCGGCTAATTGATGGCGTAGCACTGTAACTCGATACGGACACAGGGCGGTGTAGCGATGAATACGCCGCTAAACAGTGAATCCCGATCCGCTCGGCGCAGTAACTGGTAAGGATGATGCCAGTGTCGGATGGTGACGGGTTCCACAACCCCCCCATTTCAGGCCAAGAGCCTGGAATACATAAAGATAATAAAGAGGCCCTGCATGCATCCCTTCAAGGCAGCACAGTATCGTCCGCGACATCGGGACGAGCAGAACCAGAACCCGAATGGCCACCATCCCCGTGGCAAGCATAAAAAGGAACCAGTCACCAGCTACTACGTCTACGGCAAGAGCGCCGCGATCGAGTTCGTTTGCGATGAAACGCGCAAACAGCAGATCAACACCATCTCCATGCAGGCGGCATCCGCGCGCGGTGAAGGCGAACGTGGCTATGACTGGGACAACAAGACCTACCTCCAGTTGCCACGCAATGAGCTTCTCAAG
>CAZQXF010000167.1:0-6190 GCA_964596975.1 uncultured Thiotrichales bacterium
CGCGTGACAGGTAGCTGCCAGGCAATACGGTGACATTTTGTTGTTGCTGCAGTTGGCAGGCGAATTCCTTATCGTCGATGGGCGTCTTTGCCCAGAAATAAAAACCAGCATCCGGCATTTGCAGTGGCAATGTGTCGGCCAGAATATCCTTGAAGGCATGAAATTTTTCGCGGTAGCGTCGGCGATTATCGGCTACATGTGTTTCATCGTTCCATGCAGCGATGCTGGCGAACTGCGCAACAGGCGACATGGCGCAGCCGTGGTAGGTGCGATACAGCAGGAATTTCTTCAGCACCTCGGCATCGCCGGCAACAAAACCCGAGCGCAAGCCCGGTGCATTGGATCGTTTCGACAGACTATGAAAGACAACGCAGCGTGAATAGTCGGTATTACCCATGGCAGCAGCAGCGCCCAGTAGCCCGGCCGGTGGCCGCTGTTCATCGAAATAGATTTCGGAATAGCACTCATCACTGGCGATGATAAAATCGTATTTTTCCGCCAGCGTGATCAATTTTTGCAGTGTCTGTTCACCGATGATGGCGCCGGTAGGGTTGCCGGGTGAGCAGAGATAGAGCAGCTGGCAATCTTGCCACTGTGCTGCATCGACACGGTCGAAATCGGGAATAAAGTGATTCTCAGCGGTGCAGTCCAGCAATACCGGCCTGGCACCCGCCAACAGGGCTGCGCCTTCATAGATCTGGTAGAACGGATTGGGCATCAGCACGGCGGGATCGCTGGCGCTGCGATCGACGATACATTGGGCGAAAGCAAATAGTGCTTCCCGAGTGCCGTTGACGGGCAGGATATGGCGAGCGGGATCGAGACTGCCGTCGGGCAGGGAAAATCGCTGCGTCAGCCAAGTGGCGATGGCCTCGCGCAATGCCGCCATGCCGATCGTCAGCGGATAGCTGGAGAGCTGCTGCAAATGTTCGATGATCGCATCGTGAATGATATCGGGCGTTGGATGCTTGGGCTCGCCAATCGACAGACGAATCGGGGATTTGTCGGTCGGTGCTTCACAGTTCTCGAACAGCCTCGCCAGTTTCTGGAAAGGGTAGGGCTGCAATTTTTGCAGGTCTGGGTTCATGCGGCGAGCAGGGGTTAGAATGAAGCCGCCGATTATATCAGCATATCTGCCACGGGGAGGCGAAATGCCAGAGAGTCTTTATCTTGGAATGCACCATGTCAGCCTGCTGGTGGGCGATCTCCAACGCGCGCTCGATTTCTACTGCGCTGTGCTTGGCATGGAAACAGCGGATCGCCCCGAACTGGTGTTCGATGGCGCCTGGCTGGAGGTGGGTGATGGCCAACAGATTCATCTGCTGGTACTACCAAACCCCTGCGCTGGGGCAAGACGCCCGGAACATGGAGGCCGCGATCAGCACGCCGCTTTCAGGGTGGCTGACATTGATGTGCTGACTGAACGGCTGGAGCATGCCGGGGTTGCTTATACGCGCAGCCGGTCCGGGCGTCAGGCGCTGTTCTGTCGCGATCCGGATGGGAATGCGCTGGAATTCATTGGTGTTGGCTGACGGTTTGATCGGCAGGCATGTCGGTGTAGCACCGTCCTCTACCGAGTCCGCCGTTCAGCTGAAATCTCCAGCTGACTGTTCAAAACGGTAAACGCTTGCCCGAATCCGCGTACCCAGGTACCGCCGTTTACGGAAAAGCGGAATAGATGAAAGTCGGGCAGCGACATCAACAAGTCGATGGTGTTGCCGTGGCGTTCATGCATCTGCGCCATCAGCGCAGCCCAGTCTTCGTGTTCGCGTGAAAGATGTTCTGCAGTCGCTACAAGGATCAGCCGACGACGCGCAAACAGGTTGCGTGATGCCGATTCGTCGGCAATGAACATCAGACTGGCTCGTGGATTGGCGAAAAGATTACGGGTGTGGCTGGCCAGCTCGGAGACGAAGATGGCGATTCTGCCGTCTGTATCGACGATGCAAGGGGAGTAGCTGGCATCCGGAAGCGCATTGTCATCAACGGTAGCCAGCAGTACGGTTGCAAAGCTGTCGCGAAAAGCGCGTGCTTCCTGTTGTAGCTCGGCAGGCGAGAGTTCTTTAGGCATGGTGAAAAACGGCCTGGATCAGCGCCAGGCCGCTCTTGCTACTCAGTCTTCCTTCGGAATCCGGATGACCTGGCCAGGGTAGATCAGATCGGGGTCTTTGATGACCTCGCGATTGGCCTCGAATATCTTCGGATAGGCACTTGCCTTGCCGTAGAATGCCTTGGCGATTCCGGAGAGCGTGTCGCCTTTCTGGATGGTGTAGAACTCGACGGTCACGGTTTGCGCCGGCGCGGTCACGGCGCTGGTATCGACGGCTTCGACGCCTTCGATATTGCCGGCCATCAGCACCGCTTTTTCGAGCGCGTCAGCCGAGCTTGCGTTGCCGGCGATGACGACCTTGCCGCCTTCGTAAGTGACTTCCAGGTCATCGATGCCGGGGTTGTCTTCTTCGATATGTTCCTTGATTTTTTCTGCAGGATCTTCATCGCCGCCGAACAGTTTCTTGCCCATGTTGCGCGCAAAATCGAAAAGTCCCATGGTGTTGCTCCTCTGAGTAGTTACGGTGGTTTTGACTTCGTTTCCGGTTATTTGAATATCATCCGCGCGGCCATGCCCATGACATCGTCGATGACTGAGCCATCATTGTCGCGATCGAGAAAGGATGCCAGCATGCCCATGGCCTGCTTTTCCTGTCCGCCACCGCCGAGCATGCCCAGCAGGTCGTTCAGGGCGCCGCCATTGGAACGCGTCTGTGTGCTCATTGCACCCATGACCATGGTGGCAATCTGTGGCAGCATTTTCTTGATGATGCTATCACCAATGCCGGTTTCGGCTGCGGCGGCTGCGGCGAGTTGACGGCTTCTGTCCTTGCTGCCCAGCAGGTGGCCAAGAATGGCGTTCCCGTCCTGAATGGCTTGCGGTGTAAAGGCTTCGGTTTCACGTTCGAGATAGCGCTGGTGGCTACCGGATTCCAGCGCTTTCATCAGCGATTCGAGTCCCTTGGGCTCGCTGCTGTTGGCTTTCATTTGCTGGGTCAGCCCGGGGACGAGCTTGGCAAGAATATTGAGCGCGGATTCAGGGTCGACGCCGTTGCTGTTGGCCAATTGTTTGACCAGTGCGCCGCCCTGGGCGGAGATGATGGTTTCCAGCAGACTCATTGAATTGTTCCCCCGTATGGACAATCGTTTATCAGTCGTCCGATTCTACAAGTAACCGGGTAATACAGCCAGACGAGCGGGTGGGTTTGCCCGATATCAGTCCTTGTCTTTCGGGTTAACCTTTGTGTCGTACTTGTCCAGTTCGGATTCGAGGTCAAATTTGATGTCGAGCCGGTCGCCAGCGGGTTCCGGGTCGTCGATGTTGATGGGTTCGAGCCGCAAATCGGTGTCGGAAAACTCTTCGATATGATCCTCGTGAACAGTTTTGTCGTCCGCACCGGTATCGATCTCGAGTTTTGCTTGCCTGAGTTCCATGTCTACCGTCAATGAATCAAGATCGGAGTCAGTCAAGTCCTCGTCGTCCAGTTCCAGGCTGGGGGCTGTATCGGAAGTATCACGCAGCGGATCTTCGAAAACGGTTTCTTCGAGGTTTTCGTCCAGACTGGCGAGGTCGAGGTCAGGGAGCGTCTCTTCAGACATGTAGTCGACAATATCGTCCGCATAGGTCGCGCTCAGCTTGTCTGCCTCGACAGACATCTGTGCCAGGGTGGGATCGGCAGCTGCCGGTGTTTCCCGCGTAGACGTTGTTGGTGGCACGGGCACATCGTCCTGGTCGCTGAGGGTTTTCTCCCGCATCGCCTTCTTCGTGAAGGCCTGATTGGAAATGTTCTGTACCTGCTGATGCATGCCGTTGTCCGGGTCAGGGTACTTTTGCAGCAGGTCGATCGTGAGTGTTTGCAACTCGTTCATTCTGCCCGTTTCCGCGAACAATTTTAGTTGCAGGAGTTTGTGACGATCGTTGTCGGGATCTTTGGCGAGGAGCTTGTTGATGGTTTCTTCCGCCAGCGAAAACTGACCATAGGCGAGATAGATTTCTGCTTCCTCTGCGCTATCAAGGTGAGCGTCGTCACCGCCATCGAGATTGAGAATCTGAGTGGCTTCATTTTCTGCGTCACCTTGCTGCGGGCGCATGGTCTCCTGGGTATCGCTGGCGATCGGTGCGTGATCGATCTCATCGAGTGCAGGTCGCAGCAGTGATTCCAGATCGCCGTCGAGTGATCCGGGTTCATCAGATGGCAGTGGCGGTGAGGCAATGGCCTGGACCTGATCAGGGGGTGGTGCGGCGCCCATGGTCATGGTCAAGGTATCTTTCGGCTCTGCCTGGCTGGCGTCGCTGCTTGTGGTGGTGGGCTCCGATAGCTCAGCTTGCACCGGGTTTTCCAGGGCGTCGATATCAATCCCACGCGAGGCGCTTTCTACGGTCTCTATGTCGTTGCCGAGGATATCTGCCGGGGCTTCGCTATTGCCATCGCCGTTGCCCGCAGGGGGGATTGGCGTGGCCGGCGCGGCGATTTCATCGACGGATTCGGCGCGACGTCTGCGCCACGCCAGGAAAATCAGCAATGGCAGTAGCGGCAGCAATAGCCAGGGGAGCCATTTGGCCAGCAGCGCCCCATAGTTGCTTGTAGTGTCTTCGCCAAGCGCCTTGGTGAGTGCCTCGATTTTCAGCTCCAGACGGTGCAAAGCTTCCTCGGTTTCGTCGAGTTTGGCTTCGGTCGTGGCAACGCGATCGAGCAGTTTGTTGCGTTCGGCCTTCAGGCTGGCGACTTCTGCGCGCAATGCGGCAATGCCGCCCGCAGAATCATTCTTGCTGCCACTGCTTTGGTCGGAGGCGATGGTGACGGTTTCGGCGATCGATGGGTCGTTGTCGACCGTTTCGACCGGCTCGGTCACCGGTTTGCTGGCATCAGCCTTGCGATCGAGCGCTGCCATCCGTTCCGACATGCGACGCGAAATGGCGGCGGCGGTCTCGTCTGGGGGCAGAATCTTCAGCTCGCCGCGGGGTGATTCTGCTACGGTAACTGGAGGTGTCGGTGAAGGTTCCTGTGGCTGGTTGGCGCTGGGTTCGGTTGCTGGGGCGGCGGCAGGCGTGGACGGCGTGGTCATGCTGTCATCGATGACGATATCGTTATCGCCATCCACGGTAACGACGAAATCACTAATGCCGATCGCTGCTGACGTGGCGAGATAGCTCGCGCCGAGAGAGATATCTGTCTCTGACGGGATCGCCAGATAAGTGCCTTTTTCCAGCGCATCCATCGAGCCGGCAAACGCCTGTGGGTTGGCCGCATAGATGGCATCCATCAAGGCCTTGACAGTTTCCTTGCTGGCGCCTGGGCCGGCCACCCGACGCGCAATTTTGCTGAGGCTGTCACCGGCTCTGACGGGGCCATACTGGCCTTCCTTCAGTACGGGTTTGTGGGTAGCTCGCGTTCTGGCACGGGCAACTTTCTTGCGGGGCTTTTTCCTGGGTTTTGTCTTTGCTACAGGCGTTGGTGCGAGGTCGTCCGGTGCTAAATCGTAGACATCGGTGTTGAGTGAACTGCTCGGTGCGAGTGGCGTCGGTGTGCCGGTAAAAATCGGCTGATAGGTGTCGGACTCGTCAAAAGAGGATTCGGCAACCTGGCTTGGCATCGGCGCGGGTGTTGCAGGAGTTGGTTTCGCAACGGCTTTTGCTGGGGTGACCGGCAGTTGCTGGTAGCCCGGCGGGTCGAGCAGCAGCGCGACTTCCTTGTAGAGTTTGCCCTTGCCCCAGTCTACTTCCAGCAGGAAATTCAACAGCGGTTCCTTGATGGGGTAGCTGGTCGTTGCGCGCACGAGAAAGTTGCCATTGCCCTGTTGCGTGACGCGGAATTTCGCGCCTCTCAAGGCGGATGGGTAGTCCAACCCGTATTTGCTGTGCTGGGCCCGGCTGGCGGCGCGGACAGTCAGATCACTGGCGCGAATGCCCTCGCTCTTGGAGGCGAGGATCCTGATTTGCGCCAACAGTGGCTGATTCAGATGCGACTGAATATCGATATCGCCCACACCGATCGCATGGAGTGGGAAAGGCATCGCCAGCGTCAGGGAGAGAATCAGCGAACGGGTCAACGGGCGCTTGGGGAACATCATGTTTCCAACGAGATCCAATAATGCCGAAATAATAACATAATCATTGACCTGGGTTCGTTATCGAGAAAGG
>CAZQXF010000168.1:0-6116 GCA_964596975.1 uncultured Thiotrichales bacterium
TGACCATCAAACAGACCCGTTCGCGCCCGGCTCGCGTCAAGGCCAAGCTGTGCCTCTGGCAGGCGCGCTGCACCACTGATCACCGCCTGGGCCCGCGCCCGCTCGGCGGCGGCCAGCGCAGCCTGGATATCGGGGTTGGCGTGCCAGGCCTCCCTGACCAACGCTGCCAGACCGTCACCGCCCAGATCTGAAACCCAGACGAAATCCGACTCGTGCATCACCACACCAGACGGCGCCTCACCGCCATCACTCGCAGGCAACATGGCACAGCCACTCAACAGGGCCAACAGGATGATAACTAGCAGAGCTTTCAAGCAAATCTGTCCACAATGATTCAGGCGTGAAGTAAGTCTGGATCAGGCGAAGCTGTCAAGTAGTGATACCGGCTATTGAGCTTTGAGATAAACCAGCCGGGAAACGAAGAGGCCAAGGCTGAAGCCATCGGCTTGATTTCAAGACCCTAACCGTGAGACCCATCTCCGGGACCGCCGGCATCCTGCCGGCCCACCACCTGACAGAAAGCACCGACCAACAACCAATTGCACGATTTCAAGACCTGACCCCATTTGGGAGGGTGTCACGCTGCGCTAGGTCTTTTTCGAGGCGACCAGCATGGCTTCGGGGACGGCGACTTTGATGGCGGCGGGGATTTCCAGACACATGCCGATTCTGGGTCGAATGGTGACCCATAGGGTATTGATCTTGAGATTCATGTCGGCGTACATGACCACATCGTCGTAGCGCTGCAGCACTGCCGCCATCGCTTCCAGTACGCAGCGTATTTCGTCAGGATGGCGCTTTTTCAAACCCGGAATCACCATCATGAAATCACTCAGCCGTTGGCCGTGTTCATCATGGCTCGGTACGCGCTGCCACAAGGGCTTTGATGGTTCGAAGGCCATACCGCGCCGGAGCTTGCGCGCCCCCGTTTTGTCCAGAATACGGGTCATTCACTCTCCCCTGTTGGTGGACTTCGCTCTGGCGCGCTAGCCCGCAGATCCCCCACCATATGCCGATCAACCGCTACTCCAGCGGCGGCGTGGTGATCATAGATACTTCAAATTCCGCGATTTCGGCCAGCTCGGCTTCGCGCAGAATGGCCAGGCACTTGTGATCGCAAAGAATGTAACCGCGCTTGACCAGATCACGCAGCACGCGGTTGACGTGGATCTTCGACAGACCAACGGCATCAGCGATGTCTTCCTGAGTCAGGGGGAAGGCGATGGAGTTGTCGCTGCGGCAAGTCGACTGGGGTACCTGGATTCTTGCCCGGTGGTACAGCTCCAGCAGTAAGAAGGCGATCTTTTCCTCAGCCGATTTTCGACCAGCTCCCATGAGGTGATGCTGACACAGATTGGCGTCCCTGATCTGCATGGACAATAACCGCTTGCCAATGACAGCCTCGGCCGCGAGCATACGGCCCACATTGGCGTAGCGGAAGGCGCAGAACACGGCATCGGTCAGCGCTTCGACAGCATAGGCGACAACACCGCTGCCGCTGACCTGCAGACCGATAAAGTCGCCGGGCAGCCCGAAACGGAGGATCTGCCGCTTGCCTGAGTGCAAGGTCTGGAATAACGCCACCCATCCGGAATAGAGTGTGTAAGCAAACTGTGGGCGCTCACCTTCAAAAATCAGCGTCTGACCGGCAGCGACTTCAAGCTGGGTCTCTCGATACGCCTGTGTGACGGGCAGGTGATCAGCCGCCACGCAGGCAAACAGCGAGGACGGACGGATCTCGCACGAGGCGCATGAGGCATGGGGCTGCGGCCGGATTCGAACCGGTCGGAATAGTTGATTTCTGGACATCGTTTATTATGTTTTCTTGCCGCCACGGGCGGCTACCGGTCAATCTATTGACAAGGCAATGCACCATTCCGCAGCGAGAACTGTCAGCAACTTTGGCCGAAACCACGCTGCGGTGCGAACTCGCAGACAGCCCGGGAGTCGAAATAATGGTATTACTTACCCAAAACGGCCTAGCCACGGAAGACCCCATGTTAAACGAGCTATCTATGCATAGCGACCAGACAAGCAGCGAATCAGGACAATTTCTTGAACCATGACATACCTTCGCACACTGATCATTCTCGTGCTTTTACTGGCGGGCAGCGCCCTTGCCGAACCCTGGTACCCGTGGCAGCACGACAGCAACAGCCTGGACACCATCGCTACCCGTTTCAGCCCGCCAGCAGGCTTCCAGCGTAGCCAGGAACCAATGGGTTCCTTTGCCGACTGGTTACGCCATTTACCGCTGAAACCCGAACACAGCCGCGTCCATCTTTACAATGGCAATCTGAAGCCGAACCAGCATGTCCACTGTGCCGTTGTCGACATCGATACGGGCAACAACGA
This sequence comes from uncultured Thiotrichales bacterium, assembly GCA_964596975.1. GTDB lineage: Bacteria > Pseudomonadota > Gammaproteobacteria > UWMA-0217 > UWMA-0217 > JALSHZ01. The sequence continues at coordinate 2,356 of CAZQXF010000168.1, forward strand.
CCTGCAGCAATGCGCCGACGCGGTGATGCGGCTACGGGCTGAATATCTCTATTCACGCAACGCCTATCAGCGCATCCACTTCAATTTCACCAGCGGTGATCGCGCCAGCTACGAGCGCTGGCGCCAAGGGTATCGGCCCGTTGTGCGGGGCAATCGGGTCAGCTGGAAAAACAGTGCCAGCGACGATGACTCCTACAGCAACTTCCGCAGCTATCTCGACAGTGTTTTCATGTATGCCGGAACATGGTCTCTGAGTCAGGAACTGGTGCCGCGGCGGCGACTCAGCGACCTCAGTATCGGCGACGTTTTCATCAAGGGCGGCTTTCCCGGCCACGCAGTGATCGTTGTCGATATGGCCATCGAACCAGAAACGGGGGAAAAGGTTTTTATGCTGGCACAAAGCTACATGCCAGCTCAGGACATTCACGTCCTGAAAAATCCCAAATCAGTCGATGGGTCACCGTGGTATCAGCTACCTCGCAACGGCGTGCTGGAAACCCCCGAGTGGACCTTCAAGACCAGCGAGCTGAAAAGTTTCGGGGATGTTCCCACCCGGCTGACGGGGCTGGAATGAGGTTCTGGCATCCATCCACTATGACTTGAAGCGTTTGAGTCGCAACTCATTCACGACCTTGAAATGCTTTATATTGCTGGAGACGAGCGTCATGTTATTTTCGACCGCAGTAGCAGCCACAATGGCATCACCCGCTCTCATGTTTGACGAAAGCGCATACTCCTCCACATAATATCAGCGCTCGATGACCTATGTTTTCGGTGAATGGCAAAACCGAGAAACCGAAGTCACTGATAAAGTCCTTCACATATTTGTGGTAGGTTTTGTTTTTAGCGCCTTGTAGCAGCTCCATGTAACTTTGAATGGACAGATACCTTTCTTCATCCCTGTCGATGAGCTGGGCGGCCTTTTCATTGCCCCTTTGAACCCAAATGAGGATATCGGTATCAAAGATCATGCCGAGGCTTTCTCATGCTCTCCAGCTCGTCCAGTACGGTAGCCTCCGCCTCTGAATGCATGCCAAAAAACGGGTGGTCCTTGACTTTCAGTGCCGACTTTTCCTTCGCGGGCTTGATGATGCCTTTTACCTTACCGTGATATAAAACTGTCACAGTTTCATTCCGATCGAGCGCTTTCAGGATATCACTGGTTTTATATCTCAAGTCCACAACAGACGCCTTCATATCCACCTCAACTGCTAGCGTAAAATGTCTATACATTCTAGGCATTTTACGGGTTTAATCAACAGCCAATGGAGAGGGATACATGAACGCTGAAGCGTGCATGGTCAGTCTTCATAAACCGGGCAGCTGGGCTCCCACTCTTGTCCCGCGATTCCCCAGCGATGTGCCAGTGGCGCATTGGGATCGGAGACGAGCTTGCCGGTCCAGATTGCGAGCCAGACATCACGCAGATCGAGCAGCGGGTAGTCGGGCACTTCCGATGCAACGGTGCAGAGGTGCCTCAGGCGTTGCGCCATATGCGGGGTTGGTTCTTCGGGTTGAAAGATGGCGCGCAGTATCCGCATGCCTTCCGGGTCAGCACCTTGCATGGCGAGGTGGTTCATCTCGCGTCGGTTCTGACTGAAAAACGCGCCGAGGCGCCTATCGCGGCTGACAGTGGAGTAGTGATAGTACTCGTCCTTGTTCATGCAGCGGCGACCTTTGGCACGGATTTTCTGCAGGTAGTCGAAGCCTTCATCGACATAGTCTTTGCGCTCACGCACGAGGTTGCACATCTCGTTGACCATGCGCCGAATAGCCTCTTTCGATGATTCCGGTCGCTTGCCAAGCAAAATTTTCAAAGTATTCGAGAATTTCTGAAAGCGGTAGCCTGCTGCCTTTGCCACTTTGTACTGCTCACTGCTGTAGTCGGGCAGCTTGCTGAACGGTTTGTCGAGATCCTGCGGGCGGCGAAAGCGACGGTAGCCGTCAGTCTGACCTTTGGCGTCACTGGGAACGAACATTGGGAAGCCACGAAAATAGAGCAGATAGCGGACCTTGCGCGGCGTGGTCGAACTGAGCACCGTCGGCACACCCGTGTCGGTGATGCCGACAATCTGATAGACATGGTTGCCAGGTGACAGGTAGATATCGCCCGGACGCAGCGATTTCAGCGCAATCGGATAGGTATCGGCGGCCAGCGAGCGCGTACTGACCCTGCCGGCGATAAAATCCATGAAGGCGCGCAGGCGTTTGACGGGATCCTTGATGTGATCGAACTTGCGCGTCGCCTGGGTCAGGCGCTTGCCCTTGCGCAGGGGATCGTGAATCGCGAACGGCAGTTTGTATTCACTCGCAAAGGCGATACGCGAAAAATAGGGTGCATCGCCACAGTCGTGCTTCATTTTGTAGAACGCCGGGCGATCCGGGTTCATGAAGAAGTCCGTCTTCCAGTTTTCCGCAACCCACTGCGAGTATTTCAGGTCCCAGCTGTCATCCCATTTGTGCTCGACTTTCCATACGCTAGCCCCAGCCAGACCGGGCAATAGCAACAGCGCGACAACAAGCATCAACACCCATTTGGCCGAAGCGATGGTCATACGTGGCAGCGTGGTCAAATCAAGAATCACAATCGTTCCATAAGTGGTTGTCAAAGAATGTTTCAGACTATGCCTGACATGACCGCAAACGAGAAGACGCTCGTTGTCTGGCAGGGCATTGTCCCGGCCAGTAATTTGCTACCAACACATCTTCTTTCAAGGGTTACGGGACAAATAAGGTTTCCGGGGCTGGGGTGGGAAGCCGCCTTCCGGTTCAGGTGATCTGTCCCGAACAACCCAATCTGTGGCATTCTTCGCGCCGTTGACGATAGCAAACCGGAACGGATACATGACACTGAAAGCACTGATTTTCGATGTGGATGGCACCCTTGCCGAGACTGAAGAGGTTCATCGCAAGGCCTTCAACAAGGCCTTTGCCGAGGAAGGCCTCGATTGGGCGTGGTCGCGGGAGCGCTACCGCGAGCTGCTGGCCGTATCGGGCGGCAAGGAGCGGATTCTTCAGTTCATCAAGGACGAGGCATCCGAGCATCTGGGTCGGGAAGATCTGCAAGCGTGGATTGCCGGTTTGCACAAGGCAAAGACGCGGTTCTATACGGAGATGATGGCCTCCGGGGAAATCAGCCTGCGCCCCGGTGTGGAGCGGTTGATTCGTGAATCGCGCGATGCCGGCTTGCGCATGGCCATTGCCACTACCACCAGTAGCGCCAATATCGTCGCACTGTTCAAAGCCACGCTCGGCCAAGACGCCATGGCGTGGTTCGACACGATTGGCGCGGCTGAACAGGCGCCAGTGAAAAAGCCTGACCCATCGGTGTATCTGTGGGTGCTCAAGGAGCTGGGCCTGTCAGGCGAGGAGTGCATCGCGATCGAAGACACGCGCAACGGCGTTCTCGCGGCAACCCGTGCAGACGTTCCGGTGGTCGTCACCCAAAGCTTCTACAGCGCTGGCGAAGACTTCAGTGGGGCCGTGACCGTGCTGTCCGACCTCGGCGAACCGGACCAGCCTTATACCCCGCTGGATGGGATGGCGACGGAGCCAGGCTGGGTCACGCCAACGTCACTGGCCATGTGGCATGAAGGTGTAACATCAGCACCCGCAACGAGCTGACTCGTCATTGCAACCCATATTATCAGGCCTGCCTCAGCTGCGGCCTGACGAGTCCTTTGACGCCGCGATAGGCGCTGCGCAGTGGGCGCGTCAGCTGTGACTCCTTGAGAAAACCACGCGCTGCGGTGACGGACTTT
>CAZQXF010000169.1:0-3387 GCA_964596975.1 uncultured Thiotrichales bacterium
GCTTTACATCGCCATCGACGAAACCCGCCGCAGCATCTGCCACGCTGATATGGATTTTTGTCGCAATGCCGCTGTCATTGCTGTCATCGTTAGTGTTCGTACTCTTGTTGCCGCTACATGCCGCCAACAAAAATGCCAGCGACAGTGCAGCGCCTGTCGTCATGATCCTTCTCATTTGCTACTCCTAATGGTTTGTAGGTGGTGCGATTTATGCGCCTGTTACCTGAAAGTAGCTCACGCGGTAGCATGCGATAACTGTCGTTTCCGACAGTTCGCGTCCATTTACGAACCGTGACACATATTGTTACTGTGGCGCTTTCGCCGTAGCGATCATGCTGCCCCACAGTTACTGCCGACCCGCCATGCTTCTTCGTACTGCCCTAATCCTATCTCTGCTGCTGTTGCTAACGGCTGCCTCGGCCCTCGCGGCTGGATCACAGCGGCTTGATGGAGTCTGGCAGTTCCATTTCGCCGCTTCTGACCCCGCGCAGCCGCCAGCTGCCGACAGCACGGGCTGGCATGCCGTCGACGTTCCGGGGCTGCTGTCACAGCAACATGGCCAACCGATCAGTGGCTGGTACCGGCTGCGCTTCGACTGGAACCCAAACCAGGATCCGAAAGCACTGGCACTGGCTATCGATCAACTGCGTCACGCCGATGAAACCTGGCTCAACGGCCAGATCATCGGCGGTGAAGGCGATTTCGAGCCACCATGGACGTTTCGCGCCACCAATCCGCAAGCATCCATGCGGGTCTATCCCATCCCGGCGGGACTGTTGCAGGCGCAGGACAATGTGCTGCTTATTCGCACCAGCACCGGTTTTGGCCCGGCCTGGGGCGCGCTGTTTCCTGGTGGGGCCGGCATTGTCGGTGGGGACCTGCGGATCGGGCCGCGGGAGCAACTGGCCGAGGCACAGCGCCAGGCATGGTTGCGCAGTGGCGTTGCGGATGCGGTGTTCATTACCCTGGGTGTCGTTGATCTGCTGCTGATTCTGTTGCTGTTGCGTCGAAGTCAGGCGTTGTTTCCTGAATTCAAATGGCTGGTCCTCACCAGCCTGCTCATGCTGCTGGGCTCGGCTGGCCACGATATTTTCTACCTGACCGGCACCGAGATTCACGCCAACTTCCTGATGGCGCTGGCAATGCTTGGTGTGCCGCCGGGCATCGCGCTTTATTTTTACGCCCAATATCGCAATATACCGGCGCGTCTGTTGGCGGGGCTCGGCGTGATCTGGGCCGTGGCCAGCCTGCTGTTGCTATGGCCCGGCATCGGCAATTCGACGAAAACGCTCGCCTGGTATATGTACAGCAGCATTGCCGCACTTTCCCTGCTCTATGCGCTCTGCTGCGCCATCCTGGGCGTCATACAACGGCGCATTGCCGCCTGGCCGCAATTGTTGGCGGTGGCAGTCTATGTCCTCTCGATCCGCACCCAATGGTTGCCGGACGTGTTTTTTGGGCACCGCAACGTGCAGATCGGCAGCCTGTTCTACCGCTATGCCCTGCTCTACGCTTATATCGCCCGGTTGCAACAGATGCAGGTGGACTACAAGGCGCTGTCACGGCGCGTCGTGAAGATCGCCGACGATATCCATGCCGGGATGGCGCGTGAACTGCACGACGGCATCGGACAGACGCTGGCCAGCGCGAAGCTGCAAACCCAATTGACCGGTCAGTCCAAGAAGGATGGAAAACTGGATGGGATCCGACGCGAACTGGACCACGCCATTGTGGCGTTACGACGCATGCTGAGCGGCTTGCACCCCGTACAACTGGACCAGCGTGGGCTGGCGGTGGCCATCCATGACGAAGCGCAACACCTGCAAAGCCTGCACAATGGCCTGACGATCGATACGGCAATCGATGAGCAGGTCGTATTGGACAAAGGAACCGAAGCCCAGCTGTTTCGGATTTTTCAAGAAAGCGTTCATAACGCCATTCGCCACGGCAAAGCCCGGCACATCGACGTGAGCTTGAAGCAAGCCAGCGGGCGCATCATTTTTTGCATCCGCGACGATGGCAATGGCTTTGATAGCAATGCGCCCGACTTGCCTCAGGCGAAAAGGGGAATGGGCCTGGTCAGCCTGCGTGAACGCGCCGCCTTGATGGATGCCCAGATCGCGATCGACAGCTTGCCTGGTGAAGGTGCTGAAGTCGTGATTACCCTTCCGGTGGTGGCGAGCCCCCGCAAATGAAATACAAAGATTGATAAGGTTTGTATTTGTGAGGTAGTTTGATCTCTGGAAACGCCTATCTTTAAGAGGCTATCGATGCATATCTCACTAACTCCCAAACTGGAATCCCGCGTTGTGAGCAGCTGAAAGCCGGGCTCGAGCAACTGGATCAAGGAAAAGGAATTGCTATCGAATCAAGATCAGCACTCGACGCCCTGTTTGATGATATCCAGCGCTGATCTACATGAGATCCCACCAACTTGTCATTGCGCCAGCCGCCAAGCATGAGATACGGTAACAAATCACGTACGAAATGCTGAAATACCAGCCCGCTTGATCAGCCCACCGTAATCAGCCTGCGCTGCATGGCCAGTGCAATGGCATGGCCTTTGCCTTTCGCTCCCAGTTTTTCGCAGCAATTGGCCAAATGAAAGCGCACTGTTCGCTCGGAAATGCATAAGGCGTTGGCGATCGACTGGTTGGTCTGCCCACGCGCCGCATGATTCAGCACCGCCAGTTCGCGAGCGCTCAGCGGCGGCGCATCCATTTCCATTGCTGCTTGCGCTGCCAACACCTCTTCACGCCCCACCGCCTCCAAAGCTGGAGAGACATAGCGTTCACCGACACGCATCGCCTCGATCGCGCCGGCAAGCTCATCGAAAGCATCGGACTTGGAGATATAGGCCGCCAAGCCCTGCTCGAACAGACGCCGTGCCCGAGCTGGCTCCAGGTGCATCGTCAGCGCTGCGACCCGGGTCTGAGGCCATTCGCTGCTAATCCGCGCCACCAGCTCCTCCGTCGGTGGCCCCGGCATCGAGAGATCCAGCAGCACGATATCCGGATGGTGATCGCGCACCGAGCGCAGCAGTCCGTCGCCATCCTCACAGCTAGCGATCAGGCTAACGCCATCCTGCCCGGCGAGGAGACTCGTCAACCCTTGCAAAAACAAGCGATGATCGTCGGCGGCAACCAGAGTCAAAACAGGTTTATGATTATTCATTATCGTCTGATCGGTTTACTCAGACCAGACTATAAATAGCTGCTGTGGCGGCGGCAAATTCTATATCCAGTGGATATCCCACCCCGCCCTGTCAGTCCCAGACTAGCGGGGGCTCATCCATCAGTGCTGCCTGTTCGCGCAGGGCGAGAATATGATCATCCCAGTAACGGTGGGTGTAGAACCAGGGGAATGCCATTTTGAATGCAGGATCAT
>CAZQXF010000169.1:3397-6110 GCA_964596975.1 uncultured Thiotrichales bacterium
AGGCGGCGTAGTGGATCATTCTCAGTGTGCGCAGCGCTTCGATCAGGTGCAGTTCACGCGGGTCGAAATCACGGAACTGGGTGTAGCCTTCCAGCAGGTCGGCGAGGCGTGCGGTGGCGTATTGACGGTCGCCCGAGAGGAACATCCACAAGTCCTGAATGGCGGGTCCCATGCGGGCGTCGTCGAAATCGACGATATGCGGGGTTTCATCACGCCAGAGGATATTCGACGCATGACAATCGCCGTGCAGGCGGATGGTGGCAAAGTCGCCAGCGGCTTCGAAGCAGCGGCGGATGCGCAGCAACAGGTCATCGATCAGGCTGGCATAGCTGGTTTCCAGCTCGGCAGGGATAAAGCCATTGTCCAGCAGAAAGCGTGACGGCTTTTCACCGAAGCTTTCAATGTCGAGCGTTGGCCGGTGTTTGAAGGGGTACAGCTGGCCATGCAAGTGAATGCGCGCAATGAAGCGGCCAATCATCTCCAGCTGTTCGGGGTTGTCCAGTTCGGGGGTTCTACCGCCGCGCCGCGGGTAGAGTGCAAAGCGATATTCGGCGTGGTGATGCAGGGTGAGGCCGGACGCATCGGGCAGCGGTGCGACCACCGGAATTTCGTCCTCTTCCAGCAATTGGGTAAAGGCGTGCTCTTCGAGAATTGCAGCGTCGGACCAGCGGTTCGGGCGGTAGAACTTGGCGATGACCGGCTCAGCGTCTTCGAGACCAATCTGATAGACACGGTTTTCGTAACTGTTGAGTGCCAGAAACCGGCCGTCGGTGAGATAGCCGATGCTCTCGACTGCATCGAGCATCGTATCCGGGGTCAGATTCTGAAATGCTTGCGTCTGTGTGGTTTCATTCATACGCCCATCTTACGCTTGCCGGCGTAGATGGGCACCCTTGGCGGGCAAGCTCAATAGTCGAGCGTGAAGCTGCCACTGTCAGCCGATGGTGCCGACTGTTGTGGCGCTGGCGCGGCTTCGACGGTGCCGCTGTAGTAGCTGCTTTGCGTTACAGGCTGAGACGCGACTGACTCAGTGAGCACGCCTTCGCTGGAATAGCTGTCGCTGATCGTGGTCGCGCCATAGCCACCATCATTACAGGTTGCCGCCAGCGTCATGCCGCTATCGGGGTACACCGAAACACCTTCACTTTCAGCCAGCCGGCACTGCAATGGAATGATGCGCGCGATCAGGTCGAAAATACGATTGCCGGGGTAGCGATTACGCATCTCCTGCGCAAGACTGCTGTACTTGCACTTTTCCTCGTCGGGCATATCCACTTCCATCAGCAACACACGCGCTGCGACAGGGGCGACATTGGGTGCGCTCTGGGCGGCTTGCTCCAGATAGTTCAGGCCGAGTTCGCGATCGCCTTCCAGCCCCATCATCTTTGCGCCCCACTTCATCCCCTTCGATTCGATTGATCCCAGGTAGTAATTGAACAAACCGAGGCCGAGCAAGGCGTCTTCGATTTCCGGGTGTTCCGCCACCAGGTTCTCCAGCGTGGTGTGACCAGCACTGGCGTATTTGTATGCCTTTAGTGATTTGTCATGCGCAAAATAGATCGAGCCAACGAATGCCTGTGACAGGCCAAGCGCCAGCTGGACCTGCGGGTTGTCATCACCCGCCTGTACCCGTGCGCGCGCTTTCTTCACCGCTTCGATCAGCGGCACCAGCGCCTGTTCTTCAACGGCGCGGTCGATGGTGGTCGTGGTATAGGCGCGATTGAGTATCGCCATCGCCTTGAGAAAATCGAGCAGTGGATGGTTTGGGTCACGTGCTTCGAGCTGGGCAATCTTCTCCTCGGTGCCGTAAACATCGAGATTGAGCATGCTGTCGATGATTGCCCGGGGTGAATCGGATGCACAGTCTGCGATGGCGCTGCTGGCAAACCCGCTGAGGACAGCGGCAACAACACCAGCGCAAATGATTGAACGGAGGCGAGAAACCCTGTCTCTGCGACGCATCTTGAAACTCCTGAAGAATGACTTTGGGCGTAGTCTGGGGAGAACAGTTGCTGTGTGCAAGCGGGCGAATCATTGCCCGCGCAAACGATTGTCAACTGCGTTGTTGTACTATTCCCCGCGACGTCTTTTCAACAACAGCGATACCGGGCCGGATAGCGTGTAGACAAGAAAGCCGGTAAACAACACCTTCGGCGGATCGAAAGCCACCAGCAACAGCACGAGCAACGCCAGCAGAATACCCATGAATGGCACCTTGCTGCGGTAGTCGATGTCCTTGAACGTCAGATACTTGATGTTGCTGACCATCAGCGCGCCGGCCGTGATCGTAAGAATGAATGCGGGTATGCGGAAGGTTTCACCACTGAAGCCGCTATCGTGCCAGATCCAGACCATGCCGATCATCAAGGCCGCCGCCGTCGGGCTTGGCAAGCCAGTGAAATAGCGTTTGTCTTCATCAGCGGAGGGTACGTTGAATCTCGCCAGCCGCATTGCCGCAGCAGCGGTGTAGAAAAATGCCGCCAGCCAGCCGAGCTTGGCCCAGCCCGGACCGGCATCATTCAGATAGATCAGCGACCACTGATACATCACCAGCGCTGGCGCCAGACCAAAGGAGATCAGATCGGCCAGGCTGTCATACTCAGCGCCGAACTCGGTCTGCGTATTCGTCATTCTCGCCACACGCCCATCGACCGTGTCGAGAATCATGGCAATGAAAATGGCAATGGCCGCCGCCGAGAAACGGTCGGTCTGC
>CAZQXF010000170.1:0-6092 GCA_964596975.1 uncultured Thiotrichales bacterium
GCGACCGGCGGGATAAGACTTCGTGCCCTTGAACATCATGTGTTCCAATACATGCGAAATGCCGGTGATGCCGTTATGTTCGGCGCTGGAGCCGACCTTGTACCACACCTCTGACACCGCTACTGGTGCACGATGATCGGGCTTTACCAGCACCTTCATCCCGTTCTCCAGCATGTATTCCCTGACTTCGCCTGCCGCCTGTGCGCCTGTCGTAAACACGATACAGAGCATGGCGAGCAACGTGATGATTCTTTGCATAGTGAAGCGTTCTCTGGCTTGTGGTGATGTCACTGCGCAGCTTACCCGTGAAATTCAACATCTTTGCGTTAACAATTGGTCATTTGCTGTCGCCGACCGATGTTTCCTGCCGTGATGTGAACTGTTTCAATGCTGTTGCGAACGATGCTGGCAATGGCTGTGCGGTGACGGTGGTGATAGCATTACGCGTCGTTCGACGTCGCCATAGAGTAAACCAGAAATGTTCGGTTTCAAGAAAAAATCCTCACAGGACAAACAAGTTAGCGCAACGCCCGACGAGGCGCCGAAGGGCTTTTTTGGCCGCCTGAAGTCCGGCCTGGCGAAAACCGGCAGCACACTCACCTCGGGCATGGGCAGCCTGCTTGGCAAGAAAAGCATCGACGACGAGCTGTTCGAAGAGCTGGAAAACCGCCTGTTGATGGCCGATGTCGGCATGGAGGCGACCACCCGCATTATCGATGCCTTGACCGAGCGGGTGAAACGCAAGCAGCTCGACGATGCCGAGCATCTCTACCAGGCGCTGGGCGAGATCATGGTGGAGATCCTCGAACCCGTGAGTCAGCCGCTGCAAGTGGAGGTCGCCGACAAGCCGTTCGTGATTCTGGTGGTGGGCATCAACGGCGCCGGCAAGACAACCTCGATCGGCAAACTCGCGCACCACTTTCAGAATGAAGGTCGCAGCGTCATGCTGGCCGCTGGCGACACTTTCCGCGCCGCAGCGGTGGAGCAGCTGCAAGTCTGGGGTGAACGCAATAACGTGCCGGTGGTCTCGCAAGGCACCGGCGCCGACAGTGCATCGGTTATTTTCGACGCCTTGCAATCGGCGCAGGCGCGGGGCATCGATGTGCTGATTGCCGATACCGCCGGCAGGCTCCATACCCAGGACAATCTGATGGAGGAGCTAAAGAAGATCAAGCGCGTCATGGGTAAGCTGGATGAGCATGCGCCCCACGAAACGCTGCTGGTCGTCGACGGTGGCACCGGCCAGAATGCGCTGCGCCAGGCCGGAGCTTTCAATGAGGCGATTGGCCTGACCGGGCTGGCGATCACCAAGCTCGACGGCACCGCCAAGGGCGGCATCGTGTTTGCGCTGGCAGAGAAAATCGGCTTGCCGATCCGCTTCATTGGCGTGGGCGAAAAGCTGGAAGACCTGCGCCCCTTCGATGCGGCGCAGTTTGTCGAAGCGTTGTTGGCAACCGATGCCTGAGGCGGACTGAACATGGCTGCAATGATCCAGTGCCGCCATCTCGGCAAGCGCTACCCCGGCAGTCAGGAAGCCCTGCTGGACATCAACTTGCGCGTCGAGCCCGGCGAGATGGCCTTTCTCACCGGCCACTCCGGCGCCGGCAAGAGCACGCTGCTGAAGCTGATTGCGATGATCGAGCGGCCAACGCGGGGCAGCCTGCGCATCAATGGCTATGAAATGACCAAGCTGCCGGATATCGGCATCCCGCGCTATCGGCAGAAGCTCGGCATCATCTTTCAGGATCACCGCCTGCTGACCGACCGCAATGTCTACGAAAACGTCGCGCTGCCGCTGCGTATCACCGGGCTCGATGAAAAAACGGTGGCCAGGCGTGTGCGCGCGGCACTCGACAAGGTCGGCTTGCTGAAGCGTGAGCACAGCAATCCGCGATCGCTGTCGGCCGGGCAGCAGCAGCGCGTCGGCATTGCGCGTGCCGTCGTCAACCGGCCGGCGATTCTGCTCGCCGATGAGCCGACCGGTAATCTCGATCCGGAGCTGTCGAACGAGATTATGCGCCTGTTCGTCGATTTCAACGACGTGGGCGTCACCGTGTTGATCGCGACCCACGACTACTCGCTGATCGAAAACTTTACCCGCCGCACCCTGGTGCTGGACAAGGGGCAACTGACGGCGGAGTACGTACCATCATGAGGCGGCCCAAGCTGCCGACATTCTCAGGCGATGCGCTGCATGTATGGCTGCATCAGCATCGAATGGCCATGGCAACCGCCGTGGCGCATATCAAGGCATCTCCATTGAGTACGCTGCTGACGGTGCTGGCGATCGCCATTACGCTGGCGCTGCCGAATGCGCTGTTTCTCACCATCGATGCCATCGGTGACGCGCTGGGCAATCAGGGTGGGCGCGCCATCAGCGCTTTCATGAAGCTCAGCGTGGACGGCAGAGAGCTGCATGATATTGCTGCGGAACTAGAGAAAGATCCGCAAATCGAGCGCATCGATGTGATTACCCGGGAGCAGTCGCTGCAACGCTTCCGCGACAGTAGTGGCATGGACGATGTGCTCGACTTGCTGCCGAACAACCCGCTGCCGGCTGTGCTCCTGATCCATCCACGACAGGATATCGACGAAATGGAGACGTTGGAGCGCCTGGCGATGAAAATCGAGGCCAGAAGCACTGTGGAAACGGTGGTGCTCGACCGCGAGTGGATGGGGACATTGTTTGCCACTTTGAGCGCGTTCAAACGCTTCTCGCTGGCCATGCTGCTGTTGTTCGCGCTGCTGGTCGCGCTGGTGATCTACAACGGCCTGCGTATCGAGGTGTTGCAGCATCGCCACGAGATTGAAGTGATCAAGCTCGTCGGGGGCAGCGATCACTATATCCAGCGGCCGTTCCACTACCATGCGGTCATGCTGGGCGCCGCGGGTGCTTTGCTGGCATCGGTTTTTATTGCCATCGTGTTCGTCATCTTGCGACCGCATTTTGCCGAGCTGGGTGCGGCCTATGATGTAGCGCTGCCGCTACAGCTTGGTGGCGGCTTCGTGGTCACCCTGGTGCTGCTGGCCATGATTCTCAGCCTGCTCTCCTCACGCCTCAGCCTTGGCGCGTTGCTAAAACACATCCGGCCCTGATGCAAGGCCAAGGGTGATACCGGTATCAAAACCGGGAATCTCCGCTTTATCCGTGTACTCTCAGCCGTTACGATGGTGAGACATGAATTCACGTTCCTCGCAATGGCACAGACAGTACTGATCATCGACAGCTCCCGGGCCGCACGCAAGATGCTTGAGGTCAAGCTGAAAGCGCACGGCGTCGAGGTGATCCATGCTGCCAGCGCGAACCAGGCGCTGGCCAAATTGCACCGTCACGAAATTTCCCTGATCACCACCGCCAAGGCGCTACCCGATGAAAACTGCGCCGCCTTTATTGCCGAAATTCGCAAGACGCACGGGTTCGAGAACACCCCCATCATTGTCCTGACTGGTGATGAGGTCGATGTCTCCAGCTTTGACCCGGGATTGCAGATCAATCGTATCTGCCAGAAATCCATCGGTATCGGTCCGCTCACCGACTGCATTCTGGAAACACTGGCTGAATCGCCGGAAAGCTCCCAGATTCTGCGAAATTTCATGCCAGTTATTTGACTTTAATCAAGGATTTACGTTAGATTCGACGTTATTTGTTAGCACTCTAAGGTAGTGAGTGCTAAAATATAACCAGAAACTAACCAACGGGAGACTAGAGAATGAGCAACGAATTGAAGTTACATACAGGTTTCGTGCCCGTAGCGACGGTCAATATCGATGGTTTCATCCAGGCTGCTCACCAGTTTCCAGTGCTGAGCAAGGAAGATGAATACGAACTTGCCAAGGATTACAAACAAAACGGTAACGTGGAAGCAGCGCGTGCTTTGGTATTGCACAACCTGCGCTTCGTCATCAAGATCGCGCGTGGCTACACCGGCTATGGGTTGCCGCTGGCGGATATGGTTCAGGAAGGCAATATTGGCCTGATGAAAGCGGTCAAGCGCTTCGATCCTGAAATGAACGTCAGGCTCGTGTCATTTGCCGTCCATTGGATTCGCGCCGAGATTCATGAGTACATTCTGCGCAACTGGCGCATCGTCAAGGTTGCGACCACCAAAGCGCAACGCAAACTGTTCTTCAACCTGCGCAGCGCGAAAAAGCGGTTGGGCTGGATGAATCAGGCGGAAGTCCGCTCCATTGCCGATGATCTAGGCGTCAAGCCAGAAGAGGTCATGGAAATGGAGTCACGGCTGAGCAATCGCGACGTCGGTTTCGACATGCCGGTCGACGATGATGAGGACTATGCCTCACCCGTTGCTTACTTGGCGCATGACAGTGACGATCCACTGCAGCAACTGGAAAAGAACGACACCCAGCAGCATGAGATGGAGCAGCTGACCGAAGCACTGGCACAGCTGGACGAACGCAGCCAGGATATCGTGCGACGTCGCTGGCTGAATGACGACGGCAAGGAAACCTTGCAGACACTGGCAGCAGAATATGGCGTATCCGCCGAGCGGATTCGTCAACTGGAAAAGAATGCCTTCAAGAAAATCCGCACCGCAATGGCGGCATAGTGTAAGGCAATCACTGCATCGGAAAGGGTTTGTAGAAAAAGGGTGGCTTAGGCCGCCCTTTTTTGTGGGTGTTTATCGTGGCAAGGCCAAGATAATGAGGCTATAACGCTTGACGTTATATAACGCAGTGCGTTATGGTTGGTCTCATGATCACGGGTTTTAAGGATAGGGAGACCGAGAAGGTGTGGACAGGTAGCGTGTCGCGTCGTCTCCCGCAGGCGATACAGGCCATCGCGCGGCGTAAACTGCGTATGCTGAACAATGCTTGTGACCTGAATGATCTTCGTGTTCCACCAGCAAACAGGCTGGAGGCGCTGAAAGGCCGGCGCAAAGGCCAATACAGCATTCGAATCAACGACCAATGGCGCATCTGCTTTGTCTGGGACGGCGTTAATGCGGGCGCAGTTGAAATCGTCGATTACCATTAGGGGTAACGCATGAAAAAACTACCGAATATTCATCCTGGAGAAATACTGCTGGAAGAATTTCTCAAGCCGCTCGCGATCAGCCAGAATCGTTTGGCTCGGGCAATGGGTGTGTCGCCGCGGCGGATCAATGAAATCGTCCATGGCAAGCGAGTGATCACGGCTGATACGGCATTGCGCCTGGCGCGTGCGCTGGGCACCTCCGAACAGTTCTGGATGGGGTTGCAGGCCGACTACGACCTGGAAGAGGCTTACAAGGCTGCACACGATGATCTGGAAAAGGTGGAGAACATCGCTGCGTGATCGTGATATGGCTAAGGCCTGTGTTGATTGACTGAGCCCAAAGTGGCCTGTGATCGGTTTCGCGTAGGACAAAAAGCAGAAGTCGTGCCCCCTTTGAACTTGCACAGCTAAGCGGACAAGTTATACTTGATCAATATAGTGTACAAGTGAAAGGAGAGCATGATGAAGGTTGTCAAATTTTCGGACGCCAGAAACAGATTAAAAAGCGTACTGGATCAAGTGGTTGATGATTATGATTGCACGATCATCTCGCGTCGGGATGCTGAAGATGCTGTTGTCATGTCCCTTGATTACTTCAATGCGCTAATGGAAACGGTACACCTGTTAAAAAGCCCGGCCAACGCAGCGCATCTGGCAAAGTCCATCGCGCAATATCGCTCAGGTAACACTGAAAATCATGGTCTGGTGGATGATTGAAGTACTGGCATGGACCAAAGAAGCGTGGAGAGACTACCTATACTGGCAGGGCCAGGACAAAAAAACGCTGCGGCGCATAAATAAACTTATTTTAGATACTCAGAGAAACCCGTTTGAAGGCATCGGAAAACCAGAGTCGCTAAGAGAAAACCTGGCCGGTTTTTGGTCCCGCCGAATTGATGAGAATAATCGGCTGGTATACGCAGTAGATGACAATCAACTGACCATCATTTCATGTCGCTACCACTATCAAAAATGACTCATAACGACGCGATGCCTTGTAACTCAAGTTTCGGCGTTCAAATTTGCACATCAGCCAGTTCTCCGGGAAAGGTGGAAGCTGGAATGTAGCTCCGTCGCGGAGGAGCCACCAAAAGCC
>CAZQXF010000171.1:0-6091 GCA_964596975.1 uncultured Thiotrichales bacterium
TCCACCTTCAATACGCGAATCATGTCGGTGCCGCCGGTGCTGTGCTTGTAGCCCCAGGTGGCGACGATGACGTCGCCGGCTTCGACGAAGCCGAGTTTTCTCGCCTGTGCGACGCCGTAGGAGATGCGCTCCTGATCGGATATGCCGGGCTCGCAAAGCAGGGCGGTGATGCCCCAGTTCATCGACAACCGCCGGGCGACGGTGACGCTGCCGGTGATGGCGAAGATCGGGCATTCGGGGCGATGCCGGGAAATCAGGCGTGAGGTGAAGCCGGTATTGGTCAGGCTGAAGACGGCGGCGGCGTCGAGCTGTTTGACCATGGTGACAACGGCCTGGCTGACGGCTTCGGTGACGACGTTCGACGGATTCGGCAGGATTTTTTGCAGGTAGCCGAATTCACCGAGGTAGGACTCGGTACGCAGTGCCAAGTCGCTCATTGTGCGCACTGCGGCAATAGGATATTGGCCGGTGGCGGTTTCGCCCGACAACATGATGGCCGATGAGCCATCGAGAATGGCGTTGGCGACGTCGCTGGCTTCGGCGCGGGTGGGTTTTGGGTTGTTCTCCATCGATGCCAGCATTTGCGTGGCGGTGATCACTGGCTTGCCGTTCATGACGGTGGTGCGGATCATCCGCTTCTGCGCTTCCGGGACTTCGCCAAACGGCAGCTCAACACCCAGATCACCGCGCGCCACCATGACGCCATCGGCCACCTGAACGATTTCGGCCAGATTGTCGATGCCCGCCTTGTTTTCGATTTTGGCGATAATGGGAATATCCTGTGCATTTTCGCGCAAAATCTCGCGCATCGTGCGGACGTCGTCGGCCGACTGCACGAACGAGGCGGCGATATAGTCGATATCGTTTTCCGAGGCAAAATCGAGTTCTTTCTTTACGTCGTCGCGGCTTTCGGGGTTGGCGGTCGCTAGTTTCAGCCGCGTGTCCGGCAAGTTGATGCTTTTACGTTCCCCCAACATGCCGCCGTGGATGACTTCGCAGTGAATTTCGTTGTTTGAAACCTCGGTCACCTGAAGTTCTATTGCACCATCGTCGAGCAGGATGGGTGCGCCGACCTCTACCTCCTGCGGCAGATTGGCGTAGGTCATCGAGACACCATGCGCATCCCCCGGCCTGTCGTCGCTGTACAGCGTAAATGCGGCCCCGCGTTCGAGTTCGACCTTGCCATCTTTCAGCAGTCCGGTACGGATTTCGACGCCGCGGGTGTCGATCATGATCGCGACGTGATGTCCCAGGTTCGCCGCCACGTCGCGAATCCGGCTGATCATCAGGTGGTGTCCCTCGAAAGTGCCGTGGGAGAGGTTGAGGCGCGCGACATTCATCCCGGCACGCAGCATTTCCGCCAGCTTTTCGGGGGAATCGCAGGCAGGGCCGATGGTTGCGACGATCTTGGTTTTTCGCAGTGGGAGTGGGCAGAAGGTCGTTGGCATGGCGATACCCCAATTACAAAGGGGGTATCATCCATGCCGGTCACTGAGATTGCAACTGGCTGCCCGCTGCGATCTATTGTGGGCCGGTGACGGCGCCACTGCGCCACTGTTGTGACCAGAACTGCCCATCGTGCAGATAGTGGACATGCTCGCCGATCAGCGTGCTGCGGTCGTGCCACGTGCTGCGGCTATATTCGCTCGTGCTGCGATCGGCGACCACCAGCGGGGGCAGTGTGGTATCGATCTGCTGGCTGGCGATATCGATGTCGAAGCGATAGAGGGCGGTGTGGGTGTAGTCCCAGTAATAGTTTGCTGCGGTTGGATCACCGAATTGGGATGACGTGTCGTGACGCTCAATGGGGAGTGCGACGCGCAATGTGTCACCCACTTTCAGGGTGGTAATGGCATGGTGCTCCTGCAGCGCGATACTTTGGCTGCCGCGCTTGCCGATTTCCACCGTGTCCACTTCCCGGGGGGTGGTTGGATCGGAAACATCGATCAACGATAGCTTGATGCCCTGGTACCAGGCACCGCCGATATCGCCGGGGAAGGTCGCCGCTGCCGGAACGGCTTCCTTGCCGATACCCAGCAGCAGGTTCTCGGTAATTGGGTGGAGGTAGTCGGAATAACCACTGATCTTCAGTTCGCCAGCAATATAAGGATCTGAAGGGTCGGACAGATCAACCACGTAGAGCGGATCGGTAACGCGGAAGGTAATCAGGTAGGCCCGGTTGCCAATATAGCGGGTGCCGTAGAGCTGTTCGCCTGGTCGTCCCAGGTGCTCAGGGCGCTGGGCATTTGGCAGGGTCGAAACCACATCCAGTGCGTCGCGGGTAGCGGATTCCTGCAGAATGGTCAGCAGTACGGGAGAACTGTCCGGAGCGGTTGTGGATGTCTGCTGCTCGGTGCCTGCGGTGGTTTCTTCTATCGCGATGGCATCATCAACCGGTCGGATGAAGCGCTGTCGGGGTTCGTTGTAGGTGATCACGCGCAGATAGCCGTCCGCTGACTCGCTGAAGCGGAAGGATTTCTGATCCTGTTTCCAGCCAAGGTGCCCCTTGATCTCGGCGGAGCCGCGGTAGGCGACATCCATGCCATTGAAGGCGAACTTGTGGATGTCGGTGGTTACATTGGAATCATAGACGACGCTGTCGCCGGCAAACTGGTAGGCGTAGCGAGTCGATGCCAGGTATAGCGCCTTGGTCGAAGCATAGACCGCCTCGCTGGCGCCGACGTAGCAGCGGCTCTGGATATTGCCTCGATCCGAGGTCAGATCGACGGCAACGATCGAGATAATGTCGGCGCTCTTGCTGGCGCTGTCTTTATTGAGATAGCAGGCATCGGGCGCCACCAGCGCGCCCTGGTCGACACCGTCGATACGGTAGTGCGGCAGCAGTGTCTCTGCCGTCACAGCGGCCAGCTTGTCTTCCCGGCTGGCGGTATCTGCGGGAAGGGCGAAGTCGGGATAGTGCCGCAGCACCAGATAGATGACATCGCCCACTCGCCGGCTGGTGACCAGCGCGCCGTCGAAGGACAGTTGGCGCACCACGCTCGCATGGGCGGGATCGGAAACATCGATGCTGCGCAGCCGGGTTTGCTGGCGAGTGAAGAAGCCAGGGTAAAACCAATTGGCATAGACGTACCCGCCCGACTCGTCGATCGCGATCAGGCGCTGTTGCGATTCGGCCAGATACAACCCCTTTTGTTGCAGGCCATCCTGTGCGAACGGAATTGTGGTCAATTCGTCCAGGCTGCCATTGTCGTTGACGGCCATGATGCGAATGCCCGCGTTATTGTTGCTGGCGGAGGGAGGTGCCTTGCCATCTTCGAGCGGGATGGGTTCGCCAAGGTAAGGGGTGGTTCGTGAATAGATGGCATAGATGACGCGGCCATCACTGGCTGTCTTCAACAGGTCTGCTTCATCGACTCCGGCTTCCTGCAGGTTGGTGGTGGAGACCTGGCGCTCGGCGCCGCTACTGTCTGCGGCTACCGTTGCGCCTTCAGCCAGTGCAACTTCCTTGTACCCGCTGTTGCCATTGTTCGATGCCAGCGCCTCGCGAAACCAGGCGGTCAGTCCGGCACGATCTGTCTTGACCAATTTGCCCGCAGCGCGAGGGTCGGGTTGTACGATGCTCGACCCGTCGGTGCCATTATTCAGTTGGCAGCCGGTGACGCCGACGGCGGTGAGTGTCACTAAAGAGAGCAGAATAGTCCGGACCATCGCAGCCACCTTGATGCCAATATTGGGAATATTTTCCCAAAATAGTCTTTTGGGCTGACCGCGTCAAGCTGGCCGGGTGGTTTCGTGCACTGAATCACAGCTGTTGAATGGCAGCCCATCCGGTGGTTTGCGACCACCTGTCAGCAGTTCACATTTCGACTACATTCCGATACTAAACTGTGACTTGGTTCTCGGTTTTATATCTTCCCCACTTTTCCGTCCGCGGGGCAGGGACTAGTCTGGATTTTGTCTCCGGCGGTTGCACCGAGAGACCCGGGTTGAGTGATTGGGAGGCGCTTGGAGCAATCAAGTGACTACAGGGATGGCGGCAGTTCGATACTTCTTTTCTTACGCGACGGTCAATGAGAACCCTCGGTATACGCGGGACTTGGTCAATTTTCGGCACTATGCCCGGCATGATCCGGGGGTCGAGCTGGTCGAGGTGTATATCGCGGTCAATCAGCACAGGCCAAAAACCAGGGCGGACGAGATTGCACTGCAAGATCTCGTCAAGGTGCTCGAACGCAACCCCAAATACAAGGTCCGCAAGGTCGAGTTCTTCAACAAGCCCGGGCGGGACTGGCGAGCACTCTATGTCAATCTGACCAATCTGCTGCCCGAGGCGGAGGACAGCGATTATCTGTGCTTCAACAATCGTAGCGGTACCGGTGCATTGGAAGATGGTTGGTATCGGCGTTTGCTGGATCGGATACAGCAGGATGTCAGTATCGGCGGCGTTGCCACCACCATCTGGTTGCCGGACTCGCCCGACGCGGAGTTCGGTCCCCATCTTCAGGGCGTTGGCCTCCTGACCCGCATTCGTGACGTGCGTCCCATGATGGATGACTTTCCCGGTATCCAGGCGACCGACCGTGAAACCGCGATTCGAGAAGGTGAAGTCGGCTTCTCCGAACGGCTACTTGCCAATGGCAGAAAACTGGCCAGTCTCTATCAACCGCTGCTGGTGGTCAGCCCCGGGCAGACCGATTTCGGTAACGAGACATTGGGCTGCCCGCGCGAAGCTGCGGCACGCAGAGGTGGGCTACCGTTTAGTCATCGTGCGGTACAGCCCTACTACCTGGGCCATCCTCGCAACTGGTTGGCGTTGTTGAGCTGGTGGCTACGGCGGATCTGGTATCAGCCATCGATTATTCGACAGTTTCCCTACCGCGCATGGATGGCGCTGCGCTGGTACCAATGGCATATCCGCCATCTGAATCGGGATCATCACGCCTGATTTGCCGCTCCTCGCGTGAGGTGGAAAGGTGGGTGTATCGCTCATCAAGGCCCATGCCGCCGCTCGCGCGGTAGATATCTGCGCTTTCCTGGTTCATTGTCTTGGACATCATCGGCATTTCCGCGATAATCGCGCCTTTCCACCCTTCTGTCCGCGTCCGCGCGGCTTATCCAGCTAAGGAAACCTCGATGGACGCTTTGATTGCCACTTACCGGATATGGATTTCGCGCTTTGTCGGCGCGGCGTTTATCACGCTGGTGCTGTTCACCAGCAGCCGCATTGCCGGTACCTTGCCGGGCGCATTGCTGGCATTCTTCGGTTTGTTGCTGGTGGGTATCGCTGTAGCTGGTCGGCTATGGTGCAGCTTGTATATCGCGGGCTACAAGAACCAGCAGCTGATCCGCTCCGGCCCCTATTCGATGACGCGCAATCCGCTGTATTTCTTCTCTTTTCTGGGCTTCACGGGGATCGGCATGGCAACCCAGAGCCTGACGATCGGCCTCGGCACCGCGGTGCTGTTTCTGCTTTTCTACCCCTATGTGATCCGCCACGAGGAGTCTTTCCTGCAGCGCGAGTTTGGTGATGCATTCGATGACTATCTGCGTACCACGCCAAGGTTCTGGCCCAAGCTCAAGTTGCTGCATGAGCCGGAAACCTGGCAGGTGAATCCGCGCACCTTCCGCCGCGAAGTGGGTGATGTATTGGGTTTTATCCTCGCTGTTGCGCTGGTATTGCTCGCTGGCGCATTGCATGCCAACGGCATGTTGCCGTCGTTGCTGTTACTCCCCTAGCTCCATCACCGCATCCATTTCGACCGCCGCATCCTTCGGCAGTTGGGCAACGCCGATGGCGGCGCGTGCAGGGTAGGGTTCGGAAAAGTAGCCAGACATCACTTCGTTGACGACGGGGAAGTGCGCCAGGTCAGTAAGGAACACGTTCAGTTTGACGACATCGGCCAGTGATCCGCCCGCTGCTGCGGCGACTGCGCTCAGATTGTCGAATACGCGGCGAATCTGGGCTTCGATACCGCCTTCGACCATTTCCATCGTCTCCGGAACCAGCGGGATCTGTCCGGAAAGGTAAACGGTGCTGCCTACCTTGACCGCTTGGGAGTAGGTGCCAATTGCCTGTGGTGCGTTGTCAGTCTTGATAATCTCGCGTGTCATTGTCTTCCTCTGGATTGTT
>CAZQXF010000172.1:0-6045 GCA_964596975.1 uncultured Thiotrichales bacterium
TGGATCTCTCCACCGGCAAGAACATTCACGAGACGCGCGAGTGGATTCTGCGCAATTCACCGATGCCTATCGGTACGGTGCCGATCTATCAGGCGCTGGAGAAAGTCGATGGCAAGGCCGAGGCGCTGACCTGGGAGATTTTTCGCGATACGTTGATCGAACAGGCGGAGCAGGGGGTCGATTACTTCACGATCCACGCTGGCGTGTTGCTGCGTTACGTTCCGCTGACGGCGGAACGGGTGACCGGCATCGTTTCTCGCGGCGGCTCGATCATGGCGAAATGGTGTCTGGCGCATCACGAAGAGAATTTCCTCTATACCCATTTCGAAGACATCTGCGACATCATGAAAGCTTATGATGTCTCCTTCTCGCTGGGTGATGGGTTGCGCCCGGGCTGTCTGGCCGATGCCAATGATGCGGCCCAGTTTGGTGAGCTGGAGACGCTCGGCGAATTGACAAAAATTGCCTGGAAACACGATGTGCAGGTGATGATCGAAGGCCCGGGTCATGTGCCGATGCAGATGATCAAGGAGAACATGGACAAGGAGCTGGAGGATTGCTTCGAAGCACCTTTCTACACGCTCGGTCCGTTGGTGACGGATATTGCGCCGGGATACGACCATATCACCTCGGGGATCGGTGCTGCGCAGATCGGTTGGTATGGTACCTCGATGCTCTGCTATGTCACACCGAAGGAGCACTTGGGTCTGCCGAACAAGCAGGATGTGCGCGATGGCATCATCACCTACAAGATCGCGGCCCATGCGGCTGATCTCGCCAAGGGGCACCCGGGCGCCCAGCTGCGCGACAATGCCTTGTCGAAAGCGCGTTTCGAGTTCCGCTGGGAAGATCAGTTCAATCTGGGGCTTGATCCTGAACGCGCCATGGAGTTCCACGACGAGACCTTGCCGAAAGACTCTGCCAAGGTCGCGCACTTCTGTTCCATGTGTGGCCCGCATTTCTGCTCGATGAAGATTTCTCAGGACGTGCGCGATTACGCCAAGTCGCACGGGCTGAGCGAGGAAGAGGCCCTGAAAAAGGGCATGGAAGAGAAAGCCGTCGAGTTCGTACAGCAGGGCGTGGAAATCTACAAGAAACTGTAAGCCGAAGAGCAAAGGAGAAAAGCGTGGACATAGACAAGATCAGCGCAGGGAAGAATCTGCCAGACACATTCAACGTCATCATCGAAATACCCAACGATGGTGGTGCGGTAAAATATGAACTGGACAAGGATAGCGGTGCGCTGGTCGTCGATCGCTTCTTCGGTACCTCGCTGCACTACCCGGCGAACTACGGCCTGATCCCGCATACACTGTCGGATGACGGTGACCCGATTGACGTGCTCGTAATCACCCCTGTGCCACTGCTCAGTGGCGTTATCATCAACTGCCGCGCATTGGGCATGTTGAAGATGGAAGACGAGTCCGGGCATGACACCAAGATACTGGCCGTGCCGGCGCGTGGGTTATCGCCACACTACGATCGTGTGAACAGCATCGATGATCTGCCCCCGTCGTTGCTGAACGAGATCGCCCATTTCTTCGAGCAGTACAAGGCGCTGGAGCCCGGCAAATGGGCGCGAATCGATGGCTGGTATGGTATCGAGCAGGCACATAAGGAGATCATGGACAGCTACTATGCTTACTACGATGCGAAGGGTGAGCCCAAGCGTTGATTCCTGCGATGTTGGGCCCACTATCTGGTAAACGTGTTCACTAACCGAGGAGTAGAACAAGTGAAAAGATTGACAGGTGTTGCGTTGCTGGCTACGGCGCTGTTGCTGACGGGCGGCTGTACCCAGGAAACACAGAACAAGCTGGGGCGGGCGTTGCAGAACTATACCGGCACGAATGGCGTTCTTGATGTCTATGCCGGAGATAAACTGGTGAAGCGGTTCATCAATATCGACAAGATCTCGACTGCGGTCAGTACCCAGGGCAGTGCGACGTCGCGGCCATACCGCTTTGGTTACGGTGTGCTGGATCTCAACCAGAACTACAAGAAGGATGGCGGCGAGAAAAAGGTCTACTTCGAGTTCAGTGACTATTCAACCAGTTATATTTTCTACGAGAACCCGTCGTAAGCACTGTGCTTTGATAGCCGAGATTTGGAAAAGGCCGTGAGAGGGTATCTCCCACGGCCTTTTCTGTGTTGGCAGCGATGATCAGAATGGCATGAACGATTTCATCGCACCCATGAATCCACCTATGGGGCGTGCTGCATCGCCGATCGGCGCAATCGACCGGTTCATTGCGGCGACGTTGTGGTTCATGGCGCCCATCTGCTGGTTCATTGAACCGACGTTGTAGTTCAGGTTGCCCATGGATTGATCCATGCGCTGAATGTTGTAGACCATTTGGCGGGTGTCTCCGCTCATTGCCGCCATGTTCTGATCCATGCTCGACACGCTGGTGTTCATGGATGTGATATCTGTGGAGATGCTGGTCATGGCGGAACCCATGAGCTGGATCATGTAGAAAAGGTACACCAGGCTCAGCGCGGCGAGCAGGCCGATAGGCACCATCAACCAGCGGGTTCGACGGATCTTCTTTTCGTAGGTGACAGCTGCTTGGGCGAGCTTCTTTTCCAGTGCCTTCTCACGGCTGTCGAACTCGCGGTGCAGCGCCTCGAAAGCCACTTCCAGCCGGTGGTGGATGTCTTTTTCGTGCGCATGCACATGTTTCGATACCTGGGCCTTCCGGCCCCATGGCTTGCGTAACCGTCCTGCGACTCGTCTGAACACGCTGGGCGGTGTCGTGATTTCGTCTTCGAGCAGTTGTTCAGTGAGCAGTCGGGTGGCCTCGTCCGCTCGTGGCGGCGGCAGCAATTCGACCTGCGTTGCCCTCGGGCTGTCTGGTTCAAGCGCCTTAGTGGCCTCGGTGGCTTCCTGGCCCTTGCCGCCGGTGTTGTTTCTGTCGAACAGTCTTTTCAGCACGGTTCTGTCCCAATGAATTCTGATTTGCGGCGGATTATACCGCCCTTCCCGATCTCCATACAGGGTTATCCCTTATATCCCCGCGAGGTGAGCGAGCTGATACACTTTCGGCTTTTGTATCCTCGGGAACAGAATCGTATGAAAATCAGCATCATCAGTGGTAGTCATCGCAGACAGGCACAGAGCCTGAAAATTGCCCGATTCATTGAGAAGACGCTCCAGGAAAAGCCATCAGTCGATGATGTCTGGCTGTTCAGTCTGTCCGATAACCCACTGCCCTTGTGGGATGAGGGTATCTGGGAAGGCGATCCGGCGTGGAAGGCACTGCTTGAGCCGATCTCGGAACAGCTGGCTTCCAGCGATGCCTTTGTCATCATCTCGCCTGAGTGGCATGGTCAAGTGCCGTCAGGGCTGAAGAACTTCTTTCTGCTGTGGTCGAAGGGGGAGTTGGCGCACAAGCCAGCGTTGATCGTCACCGTATCGTCCGCCGATGGCGGTGCTTACCCGGTTGCCGAGTTGCGCATGAGCAGCTACAAGAACAACCGCATCTGCTACATCCCGGAACAGATTATCGTGCGCAATTGTGAGTCGGTGTTGAACGAGAATCCGGAAGACAACAACCCGGATGCTGATCGCTATTTTCGCGGGCGTATCGACTGGGCGCTGGGCATCCTGGGTGAATATGCCGTGGCGCTGAAACAGGTTCGCGCCAGTGGCGTGACCGATACGTCGGTTTATCGGAATGGCATGTAACATTCTCGCTCACGGGATGGCACCTGTGTCCGGTGGCATTCGGGGTGATTTCCCTCGAATATCTGTTGCCGTTAGAGTGCGTTATGGGAATCACGTATGATCCAGCAGCAACGACCAATCAGGCAGGAGGGGGTCCAATGAGCAAAGAAAAATTGATCGAGGCGTACACCAGTATCATCGAGAATGTGGGCGAAGACGTGGCCCGAGAGGGATTGGTCAAGACGCCGGAGCGCGCGGCGAGGGCAATTCAGTATCTTACCCGCGGCTACAACCAGTCGCTGGATGAAGTGCTGAATAACGCCGTGTTCTCCACGGACAATGACGAGATGGTGATTCTCAAGGACATCGAGCTGTATTCCTTGTGCGAGCATCATCTGCTGCCCTTCATCGGTCGGGTCCATGTGGCCTATCTGCCGCGCGGCAAGGTGATTGGCTTGTCGAAGATTGCGCGTATTGTCGACATGTATGCGCGTCGCTTGCAGATTCAGGAGAATCTGACCAAGGAAATCGCCGATGCCATTCAGGAGGTGACGGACGCGCTGGGGGTGGCTGTACATATTCGCGCCAAACACTTGTGCATGATGATGCGTGGCGTCGAAAAGCAAAACTCTGAAATGAGCACGTCAATCATGCTGGGCGCGTTTCGTAACTCGCCAGCGACACGTGCGGAGTTTCTTCAGCTGATCACCAGCTGATTTCTGGTGGTTGATCTCTCCGCACTGTTACTTCGGTGTGGGTGATATTCGGGTTTTGGCTTCTCTGGATTTCATGTTCTCGGGAGGCAGTACTTCGATATAGCTCAGCAGTGTACGTTGCAGCCAGAACCGGTTGTTGTCGCTGACGATGAAATAGCGGTTGCCTCGGTGTCGTGCCAGCCCTTCGAAGTTGTCCAGCTCCCATCCCTTGCTGCTGCTCATGATCGCGACCGGTCGGCTGGCGCAGCGTGCATTGGCATTCTTACCTGTATCCGTGCGGCAGGCGTCATCGAGCGTGATTTTGTGTAGCGAAATGATGATGGGGGAAAGCATCGAGCTGAAGGCCCTTTCCAGTAGCAGCAAGTCGCCGTCCGGCATGGTTTCCATGCCAACGATTGCGTTGTCCGCGACCGGAAAGGCAGGAATGCGCCACTGTTTGCCGTCGAGGCTATAAAGCGTGACGCCTTCGCTGCCGCGTAGTGGCACCTCCGGGGCAGTGATGATGCCCAGCTGTGGATGTACCGTGACTGCTTCGAGGCCGTGGTTTGTGGTGTCGTAGCGATCGGCGTCGTTCAGTGGTGCTGGCAGTGGCAGGCGCTCGATCTCATAGCCCCGATTGTCGAACTGGGCGATCTTCGGTTCTCGTTCGAATGAAATGAGTAACACCGAATCGCCGCGTTTGCCGTTGTTGGCGTATTGCGTGTCGAGGCCTTCGGTGTCGCGATACGGTTTTTTCAGCTTTTTGCCGTAGCGGTTTCTGAGCTTGAATGCGGCGACAACTTTGGTGTCGACCAGCTTGCCGTCCTCGAATACGGGTTTCAGGTGGAACAGCTTGCCACGGTTCGATAGCGCGTAGAGCAGTTGTTCATCCTCGTCCCATGCCAGCCCTGACATTTCGTCGACACGGATGCTGCCAACCGGATCATCGGGGATTTCGACGGTACCGAGCAGGCGTATGTCCATGTAACGCTCGCCCACGGTATGTTCGGCAGACAGGGTAACGGGGGTTGCAGCATAGACGCTGGTCGCAGAGAGGGCTGCGAACAGCCAGTACCACTGTCCAAGCCAGGCTTTCTTCCACCACATTCCTATTGATCCAGCGCCTCTTGGACGATGCTTTCGAGCAGTTTGACCACAGGCTTGTAGGCGGCCTCTTTTTCATAGGGTTCGCGATAGCTGTAGTAGGTAATGCCGGGTTTGTCGGTCAGGGTGTAGACGGAGATGGCATAGGGGCAGAGCACGATATTGTGCGGGTTGGCGGCCACCAGCTTGTGGGAGATGTCTGCCTTGCAGAAGAGATAGGTTTCAGCGTCTTTGTAGACGGCCTTGTCAAACCCAAGGTCTGGCCCGGTGCGGTTCAGCATGGTCGCGGCGTGCAACGTCGCGCTGAGCACGAGACCGTTGTCTGTAATTGCCGTGAGCAGGTTTTCCTTTGCCCATTCGAATTCGACATCAGTCGAGTAGACAATCGCAGGGCCGATCTTCTCCGGATTGGCGGCGGGTGCCTGGCCGCAGGCGGCAGTGGTCAGGGCAAGGGTCAGAAGAAAAAAGGTAAGCTTGTTCATCGGTAACCTCGGTTGCATGGGTTATGGGTATCTCTATCGTTCCATATCAGAGATACCACGATTTCAGGACTTCTTCTGGTGTCAGTGGTTTGATCTT
>CAZQXF010000173.1:0-6010 GCA_964596975.1 uncultured Thiotrichales bacterium
GAGCTGCCACGTGACAGGTTTGGTGGGAAGTTACTTGGAAGCTCACCACTGAAACGCGCCATCTCTGCGTTGGGAAATGGTCATTTACACATGGTAGAAAATTGCTCCATGCATTTTCTACACTTCCCACTTCCATGTGGGTCGTAAACTCACATTTCCCGCCTTGATCTGACGCGTTTCAGCGGCAATCTGAGCAGTTACAGTTCTATTTTTCTACCTACTGAATAGTTACGTGCCAATAAAAAAGGGCCATGCTTTGCAACACGGCCCTTGGGGTAGGATGGGTACACTCCGGCAGTACCGGTTTGACTTTCGACCTTGAACCGAAGGTTCAAGTGGGAACCACGGCGGTGTCTTTAGGCTTCCCGTGCAATACGGTAGTGCACACCGACACCAGCAGCAAGATTCCCGGGGTAAGCAATTAGGCTCAAGGATACTACCCAGCCATTCACGAATACCCCAGAGGCACCCAAATCTAAACTTCCAACTGTCCCGGATCGTTTACCGATCCGGCTAAAATTCCATTTGCTGCGCATCCTGCAATGCGGCTTCGACCTTGTTCTGCATTGCGGTGATACGCTCTGAAACCGTTTTCCCAAAATTTCGGGATTCATTTTTATGCTGCAACAATTCATGCGTCAGGTTCAATGCGGCCATGATGGCGATGCGGTCGGTTCCGAATACCTTGCCGGATTCCTTGACCTGGCGCATGTGATTATTCAGCAGCTCAGCAGCAGATTCCAGCGCCTGCTGCTCCTCCGGCGGACAGGCGATCTGGAACTCTTTCTCCATGATCTTGACCGTGACCGGGATGGTTTCCACTGACATCAGTGACTCTCCATTGCCTTCAGGCGGGTGATCATGGCTTCCACCTGCATCCTGACCTTGTCGCGATTACTCAGCAGTTTGCCACGCTCGGCCAGCAGATGGGCGTTTTCGTCACGCAGACGGGCGTTTTCCTGCTTCAAGCGATTTCCGAGTTCAACCAGCTCATCAATACGGTTTTCCAGCCGCTTGAGTGCGTGCTCGGAGAAGGTTATTCCTGTGTCTTCAGCCATATGCAGATACTAGGCTGACTTCCCCGTGTGGTCAATTCCACAAAAAGGAAGTTGTGAGCAAAATCCGCTATCATTCACCCACTTTCTGGCTGCATGGACAGGCCGTGGACCTCCCTGATTACGACGATATTGCATTGGCACTCGAACGCAGCGGCGCAGTCGTCTCGCCCGCTGAATTGCATGGCATCTGTAGCGGCCTGCTGATCAAGGACGCTTCGACGTCTGACACCCGCCTGCACCAGATCGCGCTCGGCAATGCCGACAAAGGCGATGTTTTGGCCGATGAAACGGCAAACATGATCTCGCAACTGATGAAAGCGACGCAGGCGCAACTGCAAGACGCCGAACTCGGCTTCGAACTGCTGACACCCGATGAGGACGAGGCGCTGGAAACACGCATTGCCGCCGCCTGCGATTGGGCCCGCGGCCTGGTTTACGGGCTGGCGGAACAGGGGGTGAAAACCAGCGACTGCCCGGCAGATACCGCTGACTTCATTCAGGATTGCCTGACGCTCGCAAACAACGAGTACAGCGTGGATGAGGGGTCTGCCGAGGAAAATGAAGATCTCTACTTCGAGCTGCTCGAATTTCTGCGCATGGGCACGCTGATGGCGCAAGAAGAACTGCAACCCCTGCGCGCCGCGCCGCAACTCCACTGACGAACCACAGAATCCTCCGATGCCATTGAAGCAACTCCCCAAGACAGAAATGCAGCGCCGCCGCCGTGCGCTGATGCGGATGATGGACAAGAACGCCATCGCCATTATTCCGGCTGCACCGGAGTGTGTCCGCAACCGCGACGTTCACTATCCCTACCGCCAGGACAGCGATTTCCTCTACCTCACGGACTTCCGCGAGCCGGAATCGGTTGCCGTATTCGTGCCTGGGCGCAAGCAGGGCCAGTACATTCTGTTCTGCCGCGAGCGCGACGAGGAGAAAGAAACCTGGCATGGGCGCCGCGCTGGCCAGGAGGGTGCAGTCCGCGACTTCCACGCCGATGATGCCTTTCCGATCACTGACATCGATGAAATCCTGCCGGGGCTGCTGGAGAACCGCGAGCGCGTCTACTACACCATGGGCAAGGATACGCAGTTCGACAGCCAGCTGATGGGCTGGATCAACCAGCTGCGCCAAAGCGTGCGCTCGGGAGCCAGCGTGCCTCACGAATTCATCGATCTTGAATACCTCATTCATGAGCTGCGGCTGTTCAAGTCACGCTCTGAAATGCGGCTGATGCGCGAAGCGGCAAAGATCACTCGCGAGGCCCACATCCGCGCCATGTCCAGCTGCGAGCCCGGCATGTACGAATACGAGATCGAGGCCGAGATCCTGCATGCTTTTCGCCGCCACGACACCGAACCGGCCTACCCTTCGATTCTTGGCAGCGGCGAGAACGGCTGCATTCTGCACTACACCGAAAACAGCAGCCAACTGCGGGACGGCCAGCTGCTGCTGATCGACGCCGGCTGCGAATACAACGGTTACGCGGCTGATGTAACCCGCACATTCCCGGTCAACGGCAAATTCAGCGACGCACAACGACAACTTTACGAGCTGGTATTGCAGGCTCAAGAGGCCGCCATTGCGCGCGCCAAACCGGGCAACCACTGGAACGACCCGCATCAGGCTGCCGTCAGTGTGCTGACCAAAGGCCTGATCAAACTCGGGCTCCTGAAAGGCTCGGCGGTCAAGCTCATCAAGGATCAAGCCTATCGCCAGTTCTACATGCACCGCACCGGCCACTGGCTGGGGCTCGACGTGCACGACGTGGGCGACTACAAGTTCGACGATCAGTGGCGCGTACTCGAACCCGGCATGGTGATGACCATCGAACCTGGGCTCTATATCCCCGCCGGTAGCAAAGGCGCGAAAAAACAGTGGTGGGACATCGGCATCCGCATCGAGGACGACGTACTGATCACCAAGGACGGCAATGAAGTGCTCACCGCCGATATCCCGAAAACGGTCGATGAGATCGAAGCCGTGATGAGCGCCTGATGAGCGACTACGACGTCAGTATCATCGGCGGCGGCCTCACCGGCTTGTCGCTGGCGGCAGCGCTGGCACCACTGCCGCTACGGGTGCTGATGATCGAGTCACGCCCACCGGTGACCGATCTGAGTGTGTATGACGAACGCAGCCTCGCACTCGGCTTTGGCTCACGGTTGATCTACGGCGGCATCGGCATCTGGGACGATGTGGCCGCCAACGCAAGCCCCATCAAGACCGTCCACGCCTCGGAACAGGGCACGCTTGGCAGCACCCGCTTGCAGGCCAGCGCCACCGGCGTCGCCGCACTGGGATATGTCGTCACCTTGCGCGACCTTGCCAGCGCACTCGAACAACGCGTCAGCACACAAGCCAACCTGACCCGGCTGCACGGTACGCAACTCACCGCCGTGAGCAGCGATGGCGAACAGGTCACGCTCACCGTCGCAGACGATAGCGGCAGCCGGGAGATCACGACGGCCCTGCTGGTCGGTGCCGATGGCGGCGCCTCGGCCTCGCGGCAGCTGCTGGGTATCGACACGACCGTCAAACACTACGAACAAGTCGCCATCGTCGCCAATGTCGAAGCGCGCGAATCACACCGCAACATCGCCTTCGAGCGCTTCGCCCGCTCCGGCCCGATGGCAATGCTGCCACTGAACGACAATCGCTGCGCCATGGTCTGGTCGTTGCCACCCGAGCGAGCAACGGAGATCATGGCAATGCCCGATGACGCATTTCTGGCCGAGATTCCACGACACTTCGGCTATCGCCTAGGCGACTTCCTGAGCACCAGCAAGCGCGATATGTTCCCGTTGAAGATGACGCTGGCACGCCGACTCACGGCCCCGCGCAGCCTGCTGCTAGGAAACGCGGCCCACGCCCTGCATCCGATCGCCGGCCAGGGACTGAATCTGGCCCTACGCGATGTCGCGGTACTCGCCGAACTGCTGGCAAACTTCGATGACCCCGGCGACGACATGCTACTGCAGATCTACCAGCAGCGGCGCAAACCCGACATCGAAGCCACGGCAAACTATTCAGACGGCCTGCTACGTCTGTTCAGCCACCCGATACCGATGCTGGCGCATCTACGCGGCGCGGGCTTGATCACGCTCGACCGGCTGCCGCCACTGAAAAAACGCCTTGCGTGGCTTGGCATGGGGTTTCGCAAACCGCTGCAGGGACCGCTGTTTCATGGCAGGCCGATCGGCTGAAAAACCCAGGTTAGAACGCAAGTTTCGGCGTTCGCGACACTCACTTCTGCCTCACCCTGCCGGCTACCGAACCCGTAGGGTGAGCGCCGATCAGGTGCTCACCAAAACCCCGGCAATGGTGGGCACGCTGCGCGCGCTCGACCCGATCCGGAAAAACGTCCGATAGAACGTTACTCAAATCCATGAACTCAGGTATGAACCCCGAGACTTGAGTTAGAAAACAGCGCGGTTTACCAGAAAATGGACGCCAATGCTGGCCAGGTAACCGAACGCGATGACCGGTGTCCATTTCAGGTGGCTGAAAAAGGTGTATTTGCCACGGGCCTGGCCCATCAGCGCAACCCCTGCTGCCGAACCGATGGATAGCAAGCTGCCGCCGACCCCGGCGGTCAGGGTAACGAGCAACCACTGGCCCTGGGACATCTCCGGATTCATGCTCAGTACCGCAAACATGACGGGGATGTTATCGACAACCGCCGATAACAGGCCGACCAGGATATTGGCGCTGGTCGCTCCCAGATCGGTATAGAACAGTTCCGATACGACGGAGAGATAGCCGAGAAAACCAAGACCGGCGACGGACATGATGACCCCATAGAAAAACAGCAGGGTGTCCCATTCAACCCTGGCGATATGGTTGAAAATATCGAAAGGGGTCATTTGCTTGGTATCCACCTGCGCTCCGCCGCATTTGAGCTCACGCCGTTTCAAGTAGTATCCAAAGAACTGCAGGAACGACAAGCCGGTCATCATGCCGAACACCGGGGCGATATGGAGAAAGTTATGGAAGCTGACGGCGGTGATGATGGTCAGCAGAAAAAGCAACGCAATCCGACGAGCCCCCGGCTTTAACGCGACATGCCCCAGAACAGGATCAGGTGACACGTTCGGAATGGCGAAATGCATGATCGCTGCCGGCACCACAAAGTTCACCAGGCTTGGCAGAAAGAGCTTGAAAAAATCCCAGAACTGGACCATCCCCTTTTGCCAAACCATCAAGGTCGTGATGTCGCCGAACGGGCTGAACGCCCCGCCCGCATTGGCTGCCACAACGATATTGATACAGGCCAGGCTGACAAAACGCGGATTGTTCGCGCCAACCGCCATGACCACCGCGCACATCACCAGCGCCGTGGTCAGATTATCCGCTACTGGCGACAGGAAAAAGGCGAGGAAGCCGGTAATCCAGAACAATTGGCGATAACTCAGCCCCCGTGAAACCAGCCAGGCACGCAACGCATCGAAAATGCGGCGTTCGTTCATCGCATTCACATAGGTCATCGCCACCAGCAGAAACAGCATCAGCTCGGCATATTCTTCGAGGTGATGCTCCATCATCTGCTCGACCTGGGCCGAATACCCCATCTGCCCGTAAACCACCGCGATCATCGCCCAGATCAACCCGGCGACCAGCAGCATCGGCTTGGACTTGCGCAGCAGAGAGAACTCTTCCGTCATCACGGCGATATAGCCAATGAGGAACATCAGCAGCGCGGCGATACCCACCGTCGAGTCCAGCAGCCAGGGATGTTCGACCACCCCGGCAGAAGCCGCCAAGGACTGCCCGGGTATCGTGAACAGAAAAATCAGGACAATCAGGTAGGTTGCCAGTTTCATTTGTGGTTGAATGCGGATGAATGCCGCGCTAGCGCGGAAGTCGTGCAGTATATCAGCAGCCACACAAACGGAACGGTAACTGCTCAGCTTACCCCCTTATTTGCGCCAACTCTGCGTTGGAAGTGCTCA
>CAZQXF010000174.1:0-5924 GCA_964596975.1 uncultured Thiotrichales bacterium
GTAGCGGTTGAGGAAGGTGCGGCCGCGCATGAAGTTGAGGGAGCGGATCTTGATTTTGCTTTGGAGCAGGTCGTTGGTGGCGGCGCGGCCCCAGTCGCCGTGGACGGAGTCGGAGCCGGAGAGCACTTCGAGATTGTCCATCAGCGCGCCCATCCACGGGGTCATTTTTTCTTCCTCGGTGCCGGGCAGAAAGCCGATGTCTTCGCCCACCGGCACGGTGACGCGGGTCATGATGATTTCGCGGTAGACCTTGCTGTCGAGGGTTTGTGTCAGGCCGCAGGCCAGTGCCAGCAGTGTCTTGCCGGTGCCGGCGGCGCCGACCAGGGTGACGATATCCACTTCCGGGTCCATCAGCAGGTTCATGGCGAAATTCTGCTCGATATTGCGGGCGTTGATGCCCCAGACATCGTGCCGGGGTTCACGATAGTCGCGCGCCGTTTCGATGATGGCGTGGTCGTCTTCGACCGATTGGACGATGGCCTGAAAGCTGCCGTCGCTGCTGTGCAGGCATTGGCGCGGATACCACGAGGAGACATCCGGCCCGGTCAGACGGTAGAAGGTCCGGCCATCTTCCTGCCAGGATTCCATCTCCTTGCCGTGTCTGTCCCAGAAGTCGTCAGCGATTTCCGTCATGCCGCGAAACAGCAGATCGACGTCGTCGAGCACCTTGTCGTTGTAGTAATCCTCGGCGTGGATGCCGAGCACGGCGGCCTTGATGCGCAGGTTGATGTCTTTGGAGACAAGAATCAAGGCGTCGTCCGGTCGCTCTTTCTGTAACGCCAGCGCTGTCGCCAGAATGCTGTTGTCGGCGGTCTCGCCCGGCAGCGTGGCGGGCAGGGCGCTGTCGAGCACATGGGTCTGGAAGAACAGACGCCCGGCCTGCTGGCCTTCTTCGACGTTGGCAAAGCCTTCTAGTGACAAGCCCTGTTGCAGCTTGTCGGCGCCACTGCGGGTCATCAGATCATCGAGAAAGCGGCTGACCTGACGCACGTTACGGGCCACTTCCGAGACGCCTTTCTTGCCGCGGTCCAGCTCTTCCAGTACCACCATTGGCAGGAAGACGTCATGCTCCTGAAAGCGGAACAGGGCGGTGGGATCGTGCATCAGCACATTGGTGTCGAGGACGTACAGGCGTCGTGTGTTGGCCATGCTGGCTGCTCCTGGTTGTTCCCTCTCGTCGAGGGAAGAGGGCGTCTCTGGATGTTGAAACCAGTAGGGTGGGCGCACCGCGAGCGTGCTCATCATCGCCGTCTGTCTGGTGCGCACCTGACGGCGCACACCCTACGAACTTACCGTCTCATCGGTAGGGTGGGCGCACCGCGAGCGTACCCACCAACGGCTGGCGCCTCACCCCTCTCCCCGGCCCTCTCCCCTCGAGGGGAGAGGGGGATATGAACGTTGAAACCAGTCGTTAGGGTGGGCGCGATGAGCGTGCCCACCTTGCCGTATCGTTTCATTATTCGGAGACGATCCGCTCAGGAAAGTTCCCGTACCGCTTCCAGCACCTCGTCGACATGGCCCTTCACTTTCACTTTGCGCCATTCGCGCACCAGGATGCCGTTCTTGTCGATCAGAAAGGTGGAGCGCTCGATGCCCATGTGGACTTTGCCATAGAGTTTTTTCTCCTTGATGACATCGAAGGCTTTGCAGGCGATCTCGTCGGGGTCGGAAACGAGGTCGAAGGGGAACTCGTGCTTCTTCTTGAAATTTTCGTGGGTGCGGACGCTATCGCGGGAGACGCCGAGAATTTCGGTGTCGAGTTGCTGGAACTGGTCGTAGGCGTCGCGGAAGTTCTGCCCTTCGGTGGTGCAGCCGGGGGTGTTGTCCTTGGGGTAGAAGTAGAGCACGACATTTTTCTTGCCGTGAAAGTCGGACAGCGAAATGGTTTTGCCGCCGGTGGCTTCCAGGGTGAAATCCGGTGCGGGCTTGCCGAGTTCGGGGTGGCTCATGGTGGTGGTTCTCCGTTTGTGTCAGTTGTGATGATCAGATTTGTACCATCAAACAGCGGGCAGAGGAAATTCCCTGGCCGCAGCCGGTTCCGCTGCTTGAGCGCATCAGGGCAGGGCAGTATGATCGCTGTTTTGAACGCGGAGATGGTTTGATGTTCAAGGGCAGTATGGTGGCACTCGTCACGCCCATGCTTGAAGATGGTGCGATCGATTACGACAGTCTGGCGGCGTTGGTCGAATACCATGTCAAACACGGTACCGATGCCATTGTTGCCGTGGGCACCACCGGTGAGTCCGCGACGCTGGATGTCGATGAGCATCTGGCGGTGATTCGGCATGTGATCGAAACGGCGGCTGGACGCATTCCCGTTATCGCCGGGACGGGCGCAAACTCTACCAGCGAAGCGGTGGAGCTGACGGAGTCGGCGCGTGTGGCCGGCGCCGACGCGGCGCTGCTGGTGACGCCCTACTACAACAAGCCGACCCAGGAAGGCTTGTACCAGCATTTCAAACATATCGCCGAGCGCGTCGATATTCCGCAGATTCTTTATAACGTGCCGGGGCGTACGGCTTGCGACATGCTGCCAGAGACGGTCGCGCGGTTGTCGCAGATCGACAATATTATCGGCATCAAGGATGCAACCGGCGACCTTTCCCGCGTTGCCACCCATCTGGCGTCGTGCCGGGAAGGCTTCGAACTCTACTCCGGCGATGATGCAACCACGGTCGATTTTATCATCCTCGGGGGGCAGGGCTGCATTTCGGTGACCGCGAACATTGCGCCCGCGCCGATGCACGAAATGCTGATGGCCGCGCTCGAAGGTGAGGTCGCCAGAGCACGTGAGATCAATGCCGGGTTGATTCCACTGCATCGCGATCTCTTTATCGAGGCCAATCCGATTCCGGTGAAGTGGGCACTGCATGAAATGGGCATGATTTCCCCGGCTATCCGCCTGCCGCTGACACCGCTTGGCGAATCCTGCCGGGAGCGATTGCGCCAGTCGATGCGTGAATCCGGCGTGTTGGCCGCTTGATGCTGGCGATGTGGTTGCGCCGACTCACGGCCGTGCTGTTGTCTGCAATGCTGGCTGGATGCAGCTATTTTGCCGCCGATGAAGCGGTTTACCGCAACAGCCGCAGTCTCGACTATCTGAAACCGCCGCAGGGCGTCGATATCCCCCCGCCCAACTACACCTACCGGGTGCCGGACGTGAAAGCGGCGACTGACGCTGTACCAGAGAAGCCGATATCCGCTAACGGCGGGGCAGATGTTTCGGCGCCCGTTGTTACTGTGCCACACGATAAGCCGGTAGAACCCGCGCCGACCAGTCCATCGCCGCAGGTCAAAAAAGCCGCCAGGGCCAAACTGCCGGATGTGGCAAAACCCGTTGCGCCGGAGACCAAAGCGCCGGTTCCGGTTTTCGTGACCCGCCAGGGCCTGACCGACAAGATGGCACCCAGGAAACCCGCCGCCAAGGCACCTGCTGCCATCGTGCAAAAACCCAGCCGTGCTGTTACCACGCGCAATTGGTTTCAGGTCGATGCAGCGCCAGAGAAAGTCTGGACCAGGCTGGTGTCGTACTGGATGGATCGGGGGCTTCCATTGATTGAATCCAACCCTGTCAGCGGCCGGATCGTCACCGACTGGGTGCCCTCCGTTGATGCATCGGCCCGCGGACGGGGCATACGCGATCAGTTCGAGGTGTTGCTCGAACGCAGCAAGGCCGGCAGCAAGGTGACGCTCAAGCATCGCGCTTCACGCAAAGCAGCGGTAGGGAGTGATCGCTCCGAATGGACGCTACTGGGCAGCGACCCGGTATTGCAAGGGGTCGAAACGGCACGGCTCCGTGACTACCTGACCGGAAAGTGATCAGCGGATGATCCGGTTTGCGTCGCTGGGTTCTGGCAGTAAGGGCAACGCGACACTGGTCGAGGCTGGCGACACGCTGTTGCTGATCGACTGTGGCTACTCGGCTACCGAGGCCGCCCGGCGGATGGATGCGCTCGGCGTGGCGCCGGGAAATATCTCGGCAATCCTCGTCACCCACGAGCATGGTGACCACATCAAGGGCGTGCCGGTGTTGTCACGCCGACACGAAATCCCCGTCTTTCTGACCCACGGCACGCTGCTGGGTTGCCGTGATCGTGATTTCCACCAGACCCATGTGATTTCACCGCACGCGGTTTTCCAGGTTGGCGATCTCGATATTGCACCCTACCCGGTGCCGCACGACGCGCGCGAGCCCTGCCAGTATGTGTTCAGCGATGGTCAGCGGCGGCTTGGTCTGCTGACCGATGCGGGTAGCATTACCGCACACATGATCTCGGCGCTTAACGGCTGTCATGCGCTGATGCTCGAATGCAACTACGATCCGCACATGCTGGCCAACGGGCCGTATCCACCAGCGCTGCAACGGCGCATCAACAATGACTACGGGCATCTGGCCAATCATCAGGCTCGTGAGTTGCTAGCTTCACTCGATACCAGCGCATTGCGTTATCTGCGCGCGATGCACCTGAGCGAAAAAAACAACCATCCGCAGCATGTGGTCGAAACCCTGCAATCGGCTTCACTTGCCAGTGGCTGTGATATTCATGTTGCCACCCAGTGCGAGGGATTCGACTGGGTAGAACTCGTTTGAATCGGCACAGTACCGACGCTGAGCGCTCTTCCGCCACCTGCTATATAATCCCCGCCATTTACGCATAAGGGACAATCGACAATGAACAAGCTGAAGTATCTGAAAATCGCGGGCACGGCGACGCTGTTGCTATGGCTGCTGGCCTGGTCGGGGATCACGCTTTCCGCGACAGACAAGAAGGTCATCAGCGAGAGTATCATCCAGCTCCGCGAAGATGGTCGCTCCTACATTCAGCATCGCACCATGCGCACTGACTGGGACCAATATGAGTTCCACGTCAACAAAACGCTCGGCATCAAGGATTTTTTCTACATCTATCCGAACGATTTCGAGTGGGACGACAAGAGCAGCGAAACGAGCAATATTCTGAAGTTCAAGCAGGGCACGTTCGTTGTCATGTACCCCGGCAAGTTCGAAACGGAAGTGACGCAGGATGAAAATGGTGTCTTCACCTTCTCCAGCTGGGATGGCAAGAAACGCGAAGATGGCCTGTTCGGATTCTGGAACACGCCAGGAAACTTTACCCGCTTTGTCTATGCCTGGATGTTGCCGGAGAAATTCGAGATTCTCGAATATAAGTCGAACGTCAAAGGGGAGTGGGTCGAACGCAACAACACGATTTCGTTCTTTGCCGAAGATGTCAACAACGTGACCTTCACCATCAAGTACAAGGCACGCGAAGTTGCCCCGGTTGTTCCACCCGCGCCGGCCGATACCGATGGCGATGGTGTCATCGATCTGGTGGATCAGTGTCCCGACACAGCTACCGGCACCAAGGTAACGCCGCTGGGTTGTGAAATCGACAGTGATAACGATGGGGTTGTCGACAGCCAGGATAAATGCCCGGATACCGCAGGCTGCACCAAGGTCGATGAAAATGGTTGCGAGCTCGACTCCGACGGGGATGGTGTTGTCGATAGTCAGGACAAGTGCCCGCAAACCCCCGAGGGCGCGAAGGTCAACGAGACCGGGTGTGCGCTCGATTCGGATGGCGATGGTGTCGTTGACAGCCAGGATAAATGTCCCGAAACACCGGCTGGTGTGAAGGTCAACGATACTGGCTGCGAGCTGGATTCGGATGGTGACGGTGTTGCCGACAGCCAGGACAAGTGTCCTGAAACAGCCGAAGGTGTGAAGGTCAACGAGACCGGTTGTGCGCTGGATTCGGATGGTGATGGCGTTGTCGACAGCCAGGACAAGTGCCCTGAAACAGCGGAAGGGGTCAAGGTCAACGAGACCGGTTGTGCGCTGGATTCGGATGGTGACGGTGTTGCCGATAGCCAGGACAAGTGTCCTGAAACAGCCGAAGGTGTGAAGGTCAACGAGACCGGTT
>CAZQXF010000175.1:0-5906 GCA_964596975.1 uncultured Thiotrichales bacterium
TGCGACTATGTCTGCCCCAGCCATATTCCGCTGGTGCAGTATTACCGTCACGCCAAGGGCGAGATTCGCCACTTGCGCAAAGAAAAGGAGAAAGCCGATCGCGCGCGGATTCGGCATCAACTGCGCGAGGAACGGCTGGCGCGGGAAAAGGCCGAACGCGCCGCCCGGCTGGCGGCGAAAAAGGCCGCACTGGAAAAGAAAAAAGCCGCCAAGCAAGATGCTGGCGACACACCCGACCCGAAAAAGGATGCGATCGCTGCGGCCCTGGAACGCGCCAAAGCG
Organism: uncultured Thiotrichales bacterium; assembly: GCA_964596975.1. Lineage (GTDB taxonomy): Bacteria > Pseudomonadota > Gammaproteobacteria > UWMA-0217 > UWMA-0217 > JALSHZ01. The sequence goes on from CAZQXF010000175.1 coordinate 283, forward strand.
CGCAAGGCGGCATTACAGCAGGAAAAAGCCGGGAAAACCGCTCAGGAGAGTAACGAATCACCGTGAAATTCCAGATCGACAGTTCGCCCCATCTGCCACCCGTCAACGACGTCAGCCGCCTGATGCGTCAGGTGCTGCTGGCATTGCTACCGGGTATTGCCGTGGCCAGCTGGTATTTTGGCTGGGGGGTTTTGATCAACCTCGGCGTGGCGACACTGCTGGCGGTAGGGTTCGAGACGCTGATTCTTGCCATCCGCCGGCGTCCCGTCGTGCCGGTCATCAGCGACTACAGCGCCGTCGTGACAGCCTGGTTGCTGGTGCTGGCGCTACCGCCACTGGCGCCGTGGTGGTTGCTGACGATTGGCGTGTTCTTTGCCATCGTCGTTGCCAAACAGCTCTACGGCGGACTGGGCTACAACCCGTTCAACCCCGCAATGGTGGGTTATGTGGTGCTGCTGATCTCTTTTCCGGCCGCCATGACCAACTGGATGGCACCAACCACGCTGGCCGACTTCCATCTTGGCCTGAGCGATGCACTGCGAGTGACGTTCACGGGCGAGTTCCCGCCGGGCCTGGACTGGGATGCCATTACTGCGGCAACGCCGCTGGATACGGTGCGTAGCGGTCTCCGGCTTGGCGAGTCGATCAGTGAAATGCAGGGTCAGATTCCTTTCGGCCTGCTGGCTGGCGAGGGCTGGGAGTGGATTTCGATCGCGTTTTTGCTCGGTGGTCTGTGGCTGCTATGGAAAGGCATTATCGACTGGCAGGTGCCGGTTGGCCTGCTGGCAGCACTGGGGCTGCTGTCCGCTGTATTTTCACTGTATGACCCGGAGTATTTCAGCTCGCCGCTCTATCAGCTGCTGGGCGGCGGTGCGATGCTGGGCGCATTCTTCATCGCCACCGATCCAGTCTCCGGCAGCACGACACCGCTGGGCCGGCTGCTCTTTGGCATCGGGGTTGGCACCATTACCTTTGTCATCCGCAGCTGGGGCGGCTATCCCGACGGCATCGCATTTGGCGTCCTGCTGATGAACATGGCAGCACCGATGATTGACGAATATACCCGTCCCCGGGTGTATGGGGAGCGGTGAGCAGCATGGGCATCAAGGGCAAGGTCATCTCCACCGCGCTGATTCTCGGCGCCTTCGGTCTGGCGGGTGCCGGGCTGGTGGCGACAGTGGAGAAATTTACCCGTGACCAACGCGAAGCGTCGATTATCGCGGCACGGCTGCGAAGCCTGCACGCGGTCATTCCCCCCAAGATCCACGATAACGACTTGCTGAATGACTCGATTCTGATCGATGACCCCGTCTTTTCGGCAAAATTCCCAACCATCGTCTATCGCGCGCGCAACAACGGCCAGCCGGTGGCCGCCGCCTTTGAAACCACCGCGCCGGAAGGCTACGCCGGGCCAATCCGGTTGATGATCGGGATTGGCATCGACGGCCGCCTGCTGGGCGTACGGGCGCTGGAGCATCGTGAAACACCGGGGCTCGGTGACGGCATCGAAGTCGAACGCAGCGACTGGATCCTGCGCTTTTCCGGCCGGTCGATCGGTGATCCACCACTGTCACGCTGGGCGGTAAAAAAGGATGGCGGCGTTTTCGACCAGTTCACTGGCGCAACCATTACCCCGCGCCTGGTCGTCAATACAGTGAAAAAGACGCTATTGTATTTCAATGCACACCGCGACGAGGTGTTCGCTCGGGAGAATCACGATGACCCATGAAATTCACCATCTGATCAAGGAAGGCTTGTGGAAGAACAATCCGGGCCTGGTGCAATTGCTGGGGCTTTGTCCGCTGCTGGCGGTAACAGCCACAGCAGTCAACGGCCTCGGGCTGGGTATCGCCACCACGCTGACGCTGGTTTTCAGCAACACCATTATTTCGCTGATTCGCAATGTGGTGACTTCCGCAATTCGGATTCCGGTGTTCGTGCTGGTCATCGCCTCCACCGTTACCGCCATCGAACTGATCCTGCAAGCCTGGTTCTACGACCTCTATAAAACGCTCGGCATTTTCATCCCATTGATTGTCACAAACTGCGCCATTATTGGCCGCGCTGAAGCCTACGCATCAAAAAACGCGGTGCCGTTGGCATTTGTCGATGGTCTCGCCATGGGAACCGGATTTACGCTCGTGCTACTGGTACTGGGCGCGATGCGCGAGGTGCTCGGACGGGGAACCATCTTTTCCGGTGCGCATATGCTGCTGGGCGAGTCCTTCCGCGATGTGCATATCGTCCTTGCCCAGGACCACAGCGGTTTTTTGCTGGCCATATTGCCACCGGGCGCCTTTCTCGGCCTTGGTATTCTTCTGGCGATCAAGAACCTGATCGACAAGCGGATGGAAAAACGCAGTACCAAGGTGCAGGAATTCCCACTCACCTTCCACCCCGCTGCTGAAAAATGAACCGCCAGAAGCGATACGAAATATTTTCCCGGCTACGGGCAGCCAACCCCCACCCCACCACAGAACTCAATTACAGCAATCCTTTCGAACTGCTGGTGGCCGTGATTCTGTCGGCACAATCCACCGACAAAGGCGTCAACAAGGCAACGGAAAAGCTTTTTCAGGTCGCCGACACACCGGAAAAAATGCTGGCGCTGGGTGAGGAAGGGTTGAAGGAACACATCAAGACGATTGGCTTGTTCAACACGAAAGCCAAAAACATCATTGCCACCAGCCGCTTGCTGGTCGAGCAATATCACAGCCAGGTGCCTGACAACCGCGAGGCGCTCGAATCACTCCCCGGGGTTGGGCGCAAAACCGCCAATGTCGTGCTCAATACCGCCTTTGGCCATCCCACGATGGCCGTTGATACCCATATTTTTCGTGTGGCAAACCGTACCGGCATTGCACCGGGAAAAACCCCGCTGGAAGTGGAAAAAAAGCTACTGAAGTTCATCCCCGAGGAATTCCTCAAGGATGCGCATCATTGGCTGATACTGCTGGGTCGCTATACCTGCGTTGCGAGAAAACCTCGCTGCGGCGAATGTATTATCTGCGATCTTTGTGAATATCGGAAAAAACCGGAGGCCTGCCCCGAAGCGCCATGAACCCTCTTTTGATTCCGGGAGAATTTCCCGCACCTTTTCCTGTTTAATCATGTTTCAAGATCGCGAGCAAATGCGGATGTTCTATAGCCAGGTGTTTCTGAAACACCTTAACCAGCAACCGCTGGAACCCATGGAACAAATGCTGTTGGATGTGATTCTGCTCCACCCCGAATACCATGACTTGCTGAAAGCGCCCGAACAGGCCGCACAGCAGGAATATGGTATCGACAATGGGCAGACCAACCCGTATCTGCACATGGGCATGCACATCGCGATCCGCGAACAGGCCAGTATCGACCGGCCAGCTGGCATCGCCGCACTCCATTCCCGGCTGGTTGAGCAGCTGGGCGCATCCGATGCGGAACACCGGATGATGGAGTGCCTCGGCACGATGCTGTGGACATCGCAACGCGAGAACCGGCCACCTGATGAGCTGGCTTATCTCGAGTGCATTCGTAAACTTTTGTAGTGTCGGTGGAAGATCGTGCATCTACCGCAGACAACACGGCGTAAATTCTGAGACCGGGTGGCTCATGAAGAAAAGGCTATCGGCAGCGGACTCGTTGGGCACGCTGCGCTTTGCCCAACCTACCCCATTCCGCCGGCTTCGTGCATTACCACCTCATAACCGCTTTCTCTGACACGAGCGTCAGATGAAAACAACGAAAACACCAAACTTTTTAATCAAGAGAGAGAACCCGAATGACTAACAAATCATCCAAATCACACATGGCCCTGGCACTTGGCGTTACCCTGGCCTCTTCCACCATCATGATGGCCAACGCCAATGCCGACAGCAATCCATTCGGCATGACCGAGCTGTCCTCCGGCTACCAGGTAGCGATGGAAGGTAAATGCGGCGGCAAGATGATGGACAAGGCGAAGGAAGGCAAGTGCGGCGGCAAAATGATGGACAAAGCCAAGGAAGGGAAATGTGGCGAAGGCAAGTGCGGCGCCAACATGAAAGGCAAAGCCGGTGAGATGAAAGATAAGGCCATGGAAGGGAAATGCGGCGGCAAGATGATGGACAAAGCAAAGGAAGGCAAGTGTGGTGGCGACATGAAAGGCAAGCCCATGGAAGGTAAATGCGGCGGCGACATGAAGGGCAAGGCCATGGAAGGAAAGTGCGGCGGCAAAATGATGGACAAGGCGAAGGAAGGCAAGTGCGGCGGCAACATGAAAGGCAAGGCCATGGAAGGTAAATGCGGCGGCAATAAATAGCCCCCACATCCTCACAAGCGGCGGATCAGGCTCCTGATCCGCCCTTTTCGATACCGTTGCCTATTTCCATTTCCGGAATCATCACCATGAGTACGCAACAATTTCTGGTCTCCGGAACAGGCCTGGGCCTGCGCCGCGACATGTTCGATGAACTTTCGGACACGCATCTTCAATCCATCGACTTTATGGAAGTCGCCCCGGAGAACTGGATCGGCATCGGCGGAAAATTTGGCAAACAGTTTAGAAGCTACACCGAGCGCATGCCGTTTGTGACGCATGGTCTGTCGCTTTCCATCGGCAGCCCTGCCCCGCTCGACGAAACACTTGTGCATTCGATCAAGGGATTCATCCGCGAACACGACATCCGCCTGTATAGCGAGCACCTGAGTTACTGCTCGGATGACGGCCATCTGTACGATCTGATGCCGATTCCCTTTACCGAAGAAGCCGTCAAGTATGTCGCGGCCAGAATTCACCGCGTTCAGGATATTCTCGAACAACGCATTGCAATGGAGAATGTGTCCTACTACGCCACCCCCGGTCAGGAAATGACCGAAATCGATTTTCTCAACGCTGTGCTCACCGAAGCGGACTGCGATTTGCTGCTGGACGTCAACAACATCTACGTCAACGCCGTCAATCACGGCTACGACGCGGCCAACTTTTTGCGTCAACTACCCGGCGAGCGTATTGCTTATGCACATATCGCCGGCCACCATCAGGAAGCAGAAGATCTGATCATTGATACACACGGTGCCGACATTGTCGACCCGGTCTGGGCATTGCTTGACATCGCCTATGAGCAGTTTGGCGTTTTTCCAACGCTGATCGAACGGGACTTCAATATCCCGCCCATCAATGAAATGATGGCCGAGGTTCATCAGGTACATCAGGCCCAGCAGCGCCGTGATCAACGTGGGGTTGCCAATGGCTGAACCACGCCAGTTTCAAAAAATTCAGAATGAATTCTGCGCGCATATCCGCCAGCCGGATGAGGTGCCGGTACCGGATAATATCGAAGACCGCCGCATGGCGATCTATCGCGATCTCTTTTTCAACAATGTCAATTCATTTCTGGAAAGTGGCTTTCCCGTTCTGCGGTCGCTATACGATGACGACGCCTGGTTGCGACTGGCACGGCGCTTTTTTTCTCAGCATCGCTGCAAGACACCCTATTTCGCCAAGATTGCCGAAGAGTTTCTGGCGTTCCTGCAAGACGATTTCGAGCCCAGTGACGACGATCCCCCATTCCTGCTGGAACTGGCCCACTATGAATGGGTCGAGATGGCACTGGCGGTTCTTGACGAAACCACTGATGTCGCCGATATCAACCGCAACGGCA
>CAZQXF010000176.1:0-5896 GCA_964596975.1 uncultured Thiotrichales bacterium
GCGGCGGGTTCGTTGTCTTTCACCTGGTCAGGGCGGCCGGGAAAGATTACTTCGTCAAGAATCGGAATATCCTTGTCGTCGTCGCTCATCTGCTGTTATCCAATCGTGTGATTGACCAGAGGGTAGCCCCGGTCTTTGTAAAAACGGTAACGTTCGCGCCCTGCGGCCACATCGGCATCCTGCTTGTTGATGATCTCCACCACGCGTTCGAAGCGGCTGAACCAGTCGGGAACGCTGCTGGCAAGGTTGATCAGAATGCCTTCGTGGCCCGAGAAGTTTCCCACGTTGAGCGTGACAGAACAATGCTCCAATGGTGCAGGGCTGATCTCGTGCGGCACGAAACTGGTGTCGCGTGCCGTCCATAGCAGTTCGTCCAATTGCTGCAGTTGTGCCTGATCGTCTGCATGCACATGCACCGCCATCTTGCCGCGGAACAGTTTTTCCACGAATTTGACTGCGAAATGCAGGCGCGCCAGATGCGCGCCCGAATCCAGTACATAGAAATCCACCTGGGTCATATCTGTTTGAGAATGAATTCCATCAGCAGTGGCACCGGCCGCCCGGTTGCCCCTTTGTCGGCGTTCGACTTCCAGGCCGTGCCGGCAATATCCAGATGTGCCCAGCGGTAATCTTCAGTAAATTTCGACAGAAACGAGGCGGCAGTGATCGTGCCGGCTCCCGGTGAACCGATATTGGCCATGTCGGCGAAATTGCTTTTGAGCTGTTCGGCGTAGTCATCCCACAGCGGCAGCTCCCAGATACGGTCGTCGATCGACTGACTGGCGTCGAGCAGCGCATCGCCAACCTCCCGGTTGTTGCACAACATGCCGGATGCGACGTGACCCAGTGCGACGATGCAAGCACCCGTCAGGGTAGCGATATCGATGACGGTCTCGGGTTTGTATTTTCCGATATAGGTCAGTGCGTCGCAGAGTACCAGTCTGCCTTCGGCATCGGTGTTGAGGATTTCCACCGTCTGGCCGGAGAGGGTTTTGACGATGTCGCCGGGTCGGCTGGCACTGCCGTCGGGCATGTTCTCCGCCGCGGCTACCACGCCGATGACGTGCACAGGTAATTCCAGCGTCAGCAAAGCCTGCATCACACCGAAAACCGAGGCAGCGCCGCCCATATCGAACTTCATTTCATCCATTTTCGCCGACGGCTTGATGGATATGCCACCGGTGTCGAAGGTAATGCCTTTGCCGACCAGCACGATGGGCTTGGCGGATTTCTTGCCGCTGCCGTTGTATTGCATCGTGATCAGCTTGCCGGATTCCTTGCTGCCCTTGCTCACCGCATAAAACGCACCCATGCCGAGTTTTTCGATCTGCTTTTCATCGAGTACTTCGATTTTGAGCTTGCGGTGCTTGCGCCCGAGCTTGCGTGCCTGCGATGCGAGCCAGCCCGGATTACAGATATTCGGTGGATAGTTGCCAAGGTCTTTGGTCAGCGCCATGCCTTCGGCAATGGCGACGCCTTGCGTCATTGCCGTTTCCCCGGTGCTGGTTTCGCGGCGCTGGTTGACGAAAATGGTCATGCGTTTGAACTTGCGGCGCTTCTTTTCCTTGGTGCTTTGAAAGGCATCGAACTTGTAGAGCGCATTCTCGGTGCTGAGCACCAGCTCTCTTACTTTTTGCGCCAGGGTGAGTTTGTCAGTGGCCACGGTGGCCAGATAGTTGGCGGCATCAGTGGCGCCAGATTCATCGAGCCGTTTTGCTACGGCAGAAGCGGCTTTTTTATAGTTGGCAAAACCGAGCTTGTCCTGTTCACCCACGCCGACCAGCAAAATGCGGTCAGATGCGGCCTGGGAGATGCCGTAGAGGAACATGACATCACCGGCATCGCCCTTGAAGTCACCTTTGGCGAGAAACTGGCTGAGCGAATTGCTGGTCAGTTTGTCGAATGCCTCGGCAATATCGGTCAGTTTTCCGTCCTTGAAAACGGGCAGAACAATGCATCCGCTGCGTTGTTTTTCCGGTCGACCGGTTTTTATGGCGTATTCAATGGTCATAATTGCTTCCAGGGTTGTAAGTCACGGTTCTATAGACTGCATACTGAGTGGCCACTCCGTGTACCTGAAGGCCGTCAGGTGCATTCGGGCTTTCTTCGTGGGCGATGTATACGTGAGTATGCTGATGTAAACTCTTGGCCTGCGTCGAATCATAGCAAATCAGGCCCATGCAAATCCCCATCATTCACAGATATCTGCTCAAGGATGTGGTTGGCAATTTCCTTGCCATCCTGCTGGTGTTGCTGCTGATCTTGCTGGGTGGCGTCTTCGTCAAGCTGCTGGGCAAGGTTGCCGATGGCAGCATCGAGTTCGATCTGGTATTCCCCCTGCTGCTGTGGGGCTCGGTCAGTTCGTTGACGACGCTGCTGGTCGTTTCTGCCTTTCTCGCGATACTGCTCACGATGGGTACGTTGTACCGCAACAGTGAAATCCATGCACTGCGAACCATGGGTATTGGTGATGGCGCGCTGATACGTCTTTTCCTCCCGTTTGGCCTGGCCGTCGCGCTGATGCTTAGTCTGCTCATCGCCTGGGTTTCACCCTATGCGGCGGTGAAGACGCAGGAATTGCGCCAGGTGGCCGTCAGCCGTTTCGATCTCGCCGCCATCGTGCCGGGCCGGTTTATATCGCTGCCCGGTGCCGATCGTGTGATTCTTGCTGGTGGACGAGACAAGAATGGCACGGCACTGAAAGATATCGTGCTGTTTTCCGGGCGCGGTAACAATCTCAAGGTGATGACTGCCGACACGGCAACGCAGCTAGATGATGATGAGGGAAATGCCCGCTTTCTGGATTTGAATAACGGGAATTTCTACCAGGGTGCGCCCGGCTCGGATCGCTATATTGCGGGCAGCTACGCCAGCAGCAGGATCAATATTCCTGGCGCTGCATCCGTTACGCGGCTGCGCTTGAAAATGTTGCCGATCGAACAGCTCATGGTTGCCGCCAACCGCGCAAAAGTTGCGGAGCTGCACTGGCGTTTATCGTTCCCGATTAGCATGATGGTGCTGACGTTGCTCGCCATTCCCCTGAGCCATACATCGCCACGTAAAGGACGGTTTGGGCGTGTGGCTATCGCAATACTGTTATACGTGCTGTACGCAAACCTGCTGGGGTTGGGAAAAAACTGGCTTGAATCCGGCGTCATCCCCTTGTGGGTGGGGCTGTGGTGGGTTCACGGCATCTTTCTGTTGCTGTTTCCGGTATTGATGGTTCGTTATTCGGGGACTCGTTTACCCCGTCCGTGGCGCAGAGTGATGACATGAATGAGGCGGGGCTAATATGCTGATCCGGATTCTCGACAGATACTTGTTCTGGCAATTGCTTGCCGGTGTACTGCTGGTGTTGATGACGCTGACTGCACTGGATGCCTTTTTCTCCTATATCAACGAACTCGATAGTGTGGGGCGGGGTGACTATGGTCATCTGGAGGCGTTGCTGGTCATTTTTTTCAGCCTGCCCGAGCGCATGTATCAATATGCGCCAACATCAGTTTTGATTGGCGGGCTGTTGAGTCTGGGTGGCTTGGCGGCGCAGGGAGAGCTGATCGCAATGCGTGCAGCAGGCATGTCGATTAGCGGCATTGCGGTTGCTACGCTCAAGGCCGGAATGGTTTTTGTCATCGCCATTTTCTTGCTCGGAGAATGGTTGGCACCTTTGGCGCAAGCGAAAGGTGAACGCCTGCGTACCGGCTCGGTATCGGGTAACCTCGCTATTCAGTCGGATTCGGGTTTGTGGATGAAGCATGCGGGGCGTTTCGTCCGTACCCGGGGAATAGCGAATAACCGGCACCTGCTCGATGTTGAAGTATTCGAATTCGATGGTAGCCACCTGCGTTCCGTTGTTCATGCCACCAGTGCACAGAAAACAGGGGATGGCTGGTTGTTGCATTCCGTGAACCGGGTGGAATTCGGGGACAATGCGCTGAAGACGACGCAGGAAGATGCCGAGCACTGGAAGGAGCTGGTAGACGATAAGATGTTCGCCGTCTTGCAACTCAAGCCGGCAAGAATGTCAGCCCTCGATTTGTACGAGTATGTGGGGTATCTGCAGGCAAACTATCTGGAAAGTGCGCAATATCGGCTGGCCTTCTGGAACCGCTTTACGCAACCTCTCTCGGCGCTGGTCATGCTGATACTGGCGCTGCCTTTCGTTTTTGGCTCGCAACGTACTGGTGGGGCGGGACAAAAACTGTTTATCGGCACGCTGCTGGGTGTGGGGTACTACCTGATTAGTCGGCTCCTCAATCAACTGGGGATCGTCTATGGCATGCCGCCATTTCTGAGTGCCATGTTACCGCCGTTGATTTTTCTGTCGGTCGCCGTGGTGATGCTGCGTCGAGTTTAGTTTGGGCGTATTTCCTTGATCAGTCGCGAGTCCGAGATCAGGTCATGCCAGGTGGCACGGTCTTCGCGAAACAAGCTCCAGAGAAAGCCCATGCCGAATACTCCCCACGACGCGATAGCGGTGACAAATCGCAGCATTGCCTGGGGCCAGGAAATGGCCGGGCCACGCGTGCTCACCAGGCGAATACCCCAGCTTTTCATGCCCAGCGTCTGACCACCATGCACCCAGAACCAGCCAAAATAAAGAAAGCACAGAACAAACAGGCCAGCGCGGTAGTAGCCGTAATAGGGACTGCCCCAGGTAATGTTAAGGACAGCGACGACCGGAATCGAGGCGACGAAAAGAACGGAAAACAGCAGAATAATATCGTAGAGGATGGCGGCGAGGCGGCGGAGCAGTGTGGCGGGGGAGGGGTTGATGGTATTCATGGCGCGTCTGCTGATGAGGTTGGGAACATTATGACAAGCGCGAGGAAAATCTCCAGTATGGCCCGCTGCTCAGACCCAGGCCGGATGTCATTGATCCAGAAAGCAATCAAGCGAAGAATTGTAAAATAAATCAAGTTTTTGTGATTTTTGACCGGAATTGATGTGCGATACGCTGTTTTTGCAGGTTTTTAGCCAGAATATCGTTGCAAAATAAAGCTTTAGACATATAATCGCAGACACTCAACCAATTCCCGGAGATATAAATGCCTCAAGAGAAAGACAGCAAAGCGCAAAAGGATACCGCCGCGGCCGAGAAACCTCGCCGGGGTCGCCCGCCTAAATCTGCTGCATCGGCGTCGGTTGCACCAAAAAAACGTGGTCGTCCACCCAAGGCAGCGACCGAGTCAGCCCCCGCAGCACCGAAAAAGCGCGGTCGTCCACCCAAGTCGGCAACTGCCGCAGCGGCGACGCCAAAGAAACGTGGCCGTCCCCCCAAGGCGGCAACTGCAACTGCCGCAACGCCAAAGAGACGTGGTCGTCCGCCCAAGTCGGCAACGGTTGCAGCAGCAGCCCCAGCTGCGCCTAAGCGGCGCGGTCGTCCACCCAAGGCAGCCACCGCTACCGCAGCTGCACCGAAAAAACGAGGTCGTCCACCGAAGTCGGCAACGGCAACTGCAGCTGCTACCAAGAAGCGCGGTCGTCCTGCAGGCGTCACAGCCGCCGTTGCGTTGAAGAATTTCAAGGCTGAGGCCAAGGCAGAAATCTCCGAGCTGAAACAGCAAGTCAGGGAGTTGAAAAAGGAGTTGAAAGCGGCTGCTCAGAAAGAAGCCAAGCTCCTGAAGTTGTTCGAGGCCAAGGCGAAGGCTGTGACTGCTTATGCCGAAAAGTGGGAAAAAGAGGCCATGAAGAAGCTGATGGCTCCGGTGAAGAAAAAGAGAAGAGTCAAAAAATAGTACAGCCGAATGGCAGTAAAGCCCGCGTAAGCGGGCTTTTTTATGGGCTGGTAACTTTTCAGCGTTCGCCCAAATAGAACCGTAACTGCTCAGATTCCAGTGGTGAGCTTCCAAGTAACTTCCCACCAAACCGGTCGCGTGTCAGCCTCGATTTTCCC